>JBAXEZ010000024.1:0-13288 GCA_037140195.1 archaeon | reverse complement strand
CATATAATCTCCGCCAAATTTTCCTGATGCGTTATAAGTTGCACCATTTACAGTTCCATTATTAATCCCATTCTGATCGTTTGCATTTCCTTCAAATCTCCACCAAGATATATAACCAGATGGGATGTCAAAGCCACTAGGGTCAATTATATTGTCAATTTCAACTGAACCATTCAATACTCTTAAATCAAAAGTATCTTGTATTCCCTGTAAATTTGTTAATAAAACTTTGTTGTATTGATTAGATTTTAGTAAAGAAAATTCTCCTATCTTTTTATTTTCGTCAACATCATAAATTTCAATCTTTGGATTTCCTGAAACAACACGAGGGTAGATAGTTATATCATTTTTATTTGTAAGGTTTTTTTCAAAAGTAATTCTTACATACTCCCCACTATTTATTAGCTTACTCCAGACATTATCAAGTTCTTTTACTTCATTATAAATATCCGAGATAAATTCTTTATTTTCATTCAAATGCTCTGCTTTTATAACTTCAATTGTTTGAGCTTTCAATTTTACAGGTTGATTTATTTCAACTAATCTATTCTCAACTTGCTTGGATTGGACAGAAGAATTATAAGAAGTAAAATTATAAGTTCTACTGTTCAAATTAGATTGAGAATTGTCGATAAATGTTAAGGCAGATATAAGAATTATCGCTACAAAGATAAATACTAATAAACTCAAGAACATAAAATATTTCTTACTCATCTTTTATTCCGATCTCCTTTTTTATTTTGATAATTTCTTCAGCTTGTTTAATCTTGCTCATAGCATTTTTGTAGAAATTAGAAATTGCTGGCTGAGAAATTTTGAATTTTTTAGCCATTTCTGACTGGGTCAAACCTTGCTTTTTTAGTTTCAAAACTTCAATCTCTTTTTCAGTTAGCATTATAATCTTAATAAGTTATATAAGTATTAAGACTTATTATACTATTTAAAGGTTTTGATTAAAAAATTAATCTTTCTTTTCAAGTATAAAATCTTCCTTCTTTTCTTGCTTTACGCTGTTCATTCTATTTCTCATATACTCTATATAATTCTTATCTTTATGTAAATAAACCTTTGTAGAGTTTAACTTGGCATGCCCTAAAACATTAGCAACCAAAAACAAATCATGCGTTTCATTCATTAGTTCTGTAGCTTTTGTGTGCCTTAAAGTATAGCTTCTGTATTTGGTAACTGTTGAGCCTGCTTCGGGAGCAAGCCATAGTCCTGCAGGCTTTAGAATTTTCTCCCTGAATATATGCTTCCATCTTCCTGGACTCATAAAATTGTTTTCATAACTTGGAAATAAATAAGTCGAGCCTTTCCAAAACATTTCTCTTGGAAATTTCTTAGTATCAAGATAATCTCTTAAATTTTTGCCGAGTTCATTAGGAATAGGAAGGACTCTATCCTTCCCTGTTTTATTATTCTCTCCCCTTATATGCACAGTCATCCCTCTTAAATCGAAATCTTCAAATTTTAGCTTACAGGCTTCCTTTGGTCGCAAAGCCAAGGTATAAATTGTCATCATTAGAGCTTTATCTCTTGCACGCATCCAATCTCCCCAAACATTCTGTAAGTAATCTGGAGAGGTTTCAAGTGTAATAATCATCCGATTGATGTCTGATTTTGTAAACACTTCTGGCAGTTTTCGGGTATCTTCGTATAATAATGTGTGGTTGTCCATCACTGATCACTCCGTAAGCTTTGAAAATTTAATATAGAAAAATAGCACACCATCACCGTATTTTTTCGGTCTTTTTGGTTAAGAGGCTTTTTGTATACCATCTTGTTGTGGTTCACCTCTTACTGGCTGTTCTTTCTAAGATGTCCTAGTTTATAAATGTTACGATTGTTATCAAAGTTATGAAAAGTAGGTTTAGTAACATTTATAAAGTTTAGGGCATTGCCTTATAACAGCTTAACTTTGCAAAATGGGTGAAACAAAACGTCCGACATATGATTTTCAATTGAATACACGAGTGCCTAAGGAGGTATTCGAGGCTACTGAGAAGCTTGCTCACAAAAAAGCAGTCAAGTCTTCTGATTTAATTAGAAAAGCTATTGTTGAATACCTTAAAGAAAAAGGTGCGTTAGATAAGAAAAAAGATTATCTATAATTTTATTCTTTAATTATTTCCCAATTACCTGTTTTATCCGAACCTACTCTTTTCAAAACTTTTTTCCCTTTAAGTTTTTCTAAGTTCTTATAGATAGATACATCGCTAATTCCCACTTTCTTAGCCAATTCTTTTATGGTTATACTGTTATTTTCAGCTATTTGTTTAAGAATTTTTGTCTCATTTACACCTAACTTTACACCTAACTTTACACCTAACTTCTCTTTCTCGCCTGCAAGCTTTCCCAATTCCTCTTGAGTAGGTCTAAACAAAGTTACAGCGAAAAATTTACCAAATTGAAAAAAAGGTTCTCTCAACCCTATTTCTTTCATCTCGCCTTTTATTCTGTTTATCCCGCTTCCAACATGTTCTAATAAATTAAGGCTTTGGAATAAACTGAAAACGGCAGGATTTCTAGAAAGACTTCTAGTTCCAAATTCAGATTCTTTAATGATTAATCCTCCAGGATTACTTATTTCTACTCTATCATCAAAAATATCAACTTGAATATAGGCTCCTTTCTCAGAATAATCTCTGTGAGACATAGCATTAATCAAACATTCCTTTAATGCTTTTTCTGGGATTTCTAAAATTTCTTTTCTCGGACCAAATCCCTCCATTCTATAAACTGTTTTCAAATTAGCTTTTAAGAATTTTAGAACTTCTAGATAATTAGAATATATATCTAATTTGAAATCTTTCTTATCTAGAATAAATCTTTTATCAATCCCCTTAAATAAAACACAAGTAACTGTTGCTTGAGGTATAAATTTCTCTATTGAATCACAAAAGAATAAAGCCCCTACATTTTTGAATTTATTATTCTCTGTAAGAACGCCCATATTCTTTAGAATAGCTTCATCAGGTATAACTCTACTCATCTCGGCTTTATTTAAAAAAGTAGTAAGTTTTGTTTTATCATATCCATTTTCAAAACTAAAAGTTGGATGAACTGCTTCATCAAAAAGTATTTTTCGTTCTTTGTTAAAAAATTCTCTAATCTCATCAGTTGATAATTTTTGAGAATTACTTCCTTGCCTTAGAAAGAAACCTGCTGAACATCGATAGGGTTTATTTAACCCCTCATCAACATTTACGATAAGAACATTGTCCATTGTTTCAAGCTTAATATTAATTGAGGGATCACAGTTTCTTACCAAATCTTGGATTTCAGATTTTAGTTTATTAGTTATCTGAACGCCTTTAACTTTTCCTTGATCATCTACACCAATAAAAATTCTTCCTCCCTCAGTATTGGCAAATGCAACAATTTCTTTACCTAAACTTTTAGACTCAAAGCTTTCTTTAAATTCTAATTTAAACCCTTCGCCTTGTTCAAGTAAAGATCCAAACTCTTTTTTATCCATAATTTCCATAAGATTCTTAGGTTTTAAAGTTTAACTAAAACAAGCTTCAAAACTAAGTCCCTCCTGTTTAGCTTTCTTTAAAGTAATGCCATAAGTATTGCCTTCAGAATTAAATTGTTCGGGTTTTACAAATATCCAATCCTCTCTGATAAATCTTAAAGCAACTAATGGGGTAAAATTTGTGTCTTCTGCAAATTTTAGAAACTTACTCATTCTATCTTTAGGAATATAGACTCCACCTTTTCTTGTGGATTTGGATTCTATACAATAAGCTTTTTTCTTACCTGCAACAATTAAATCACATTCGGCGTTCGTTAAAGTTCCACTTCCAGCAGAACGGATTACTCTGAAATTATTATTTAGAAAAATATGACAGAGTTCTCTTTCTGCATCGCTACCTAATCTTTTCCTTGAACTTTTCATAAATCCCTCGCTTCAGATTTTTCTTTTTTCCAACCATGTCTTGCAAGTTCAAATTCATCTATGCATTTGTTAGCTTCATCTAGGTTATACTCTTTAGAAATTTGTAACAAAACTAAACTAATTATATTATGACTATAAGGTTTTATTCCAATAAAATCTTTTTCTCTTTCAATTATTTCTTTTAATTCTTGAAGAGTTTTTTTCTTTGCCATTTTTTATTAAGGATTTTACGATGCTGGTTTTTAAAACAGTTTCCTTGACCAAGGTGACCTATTACAGTAAAACTTCAATTCCCAATGCTTCACTAATTCGCCCCCTGACTTCCAGTGTAAGCTTTGCTTTTTTTGGAAAGTCTAATAAAACTTTAACCCATCCTTTTGTTTTACCGATGGCTTTTGCGAAACGCCCAAGACTGCCACATTTACTAATAATCAGCATGCATAATATGGCTCCTTGTAGATTTTGTGGCACTTTTATACCCTGATATCCTCCTTTAAAGCCCCATTTTAGCCAGATAAACCCGTTTAGTTCGGGACATTCTTGCCACAGGGCAACATTCATGCTCCTTAGGTCTAATGTCCCGCCCGTCAGCCCAGTGCACGTTTTGTCCATTATAGAAAAATAGCGATGAGTGGGTTTAAAATAACATTACAGGGATACTTCAGATTAAAATCTGAGATATCGCTTTAAGGTCCTTTTAAAGTTCAAGAATTAATGATGATCAATTAAATTTTGAGGCAACACAAAAATGCATAACAAAAAGGGTAGCGGGCTTTTGCTGGTAGCGGTTATCGTAGCACTTGCAAGCCTGTGTGCTTTTGGATTGTATTATGCATATGATCACGGAGTGTTTAGTGGGTTGCTTTCTTCTGGTGGTTCTTCCAACTCTCAAAAAGTTGTAAGCAATATATGGAATGACAATATTGTAGACTACCAGATTCTTGCCAGCAATAAATTTACTGGCGGGAATGTAGATCCAACAACTTATATCTACAAAGAGAGACCTGAGTCTTGTTGGGACAATTCGAGAGCTTCTTGTGACGAACTTGCTGATGGAACTTACTCTAGCTCAAGCGGAGTAATTACTATCAACAAAGAAAAACCAGGGCACTACTATATCCGAGCAGTTTTGTCAGGATATTATACCCAATTCTTTGAGATAGACATCAGAAACGGACCACAATCAGTAACTCAGACATTGAGCGACTACAACGCACATCCAGATACATATGCTTTGAAGATGGAGCAGGCTGACACCTTAACCATCACAAACCAAACTTTCTCAGTTAGTGCGAACACAACTGGAAAAGAATACACTCTAACCCAAACTCTCTCTGTTTCAGATAATAAGTGTTGGCAACCTTGGAAGTTTGCTGTTTACGAAAACAACTACTCCCTTACAGACAAAGGTTCTTCTGCATCCTTCGATGGAATCAAAGAACTTAAAATCTATGTAGAAGGTAAGCCTTACACAATTATTGATTTGAACAGCGGAACTAAGAATGGGTTTAGCACTGATGGGGCAAACCAGAACTATGAAGTAGACCTTGAATCAAGGAATATCGACATATGCGATGGTAACGCAGTAACCATGAAGTATTACATTAAAGCAAACACATTGCTTGATGGAAACTTAACTACTGTAGAGAATGGCGATGAGCTTTTAGCTTCTAACGAAGTTATAGCCAAACTGTTATTCTATGATAGAATGGGAACTAAGGCACCTTCAACAGGTTACTTGTATCTAAAGGGCGACTCCGCTTAAAAGAATTTCTTTTTTTATTTTTTTTATTTTTTCAGTTAGACATAGTTAGAACTAAAACAAAAAACCAAAGAGAAAAATGAAACATGCAAGCAGAACAAACAAAATTCAATATAGTATGGAGCGGATTAATGTTAATCCTATTTATATTCTTCCAGCTCCAGCTTATTGTTTTGAAGGGCAATCCAGAAATAAGCCAGCTTTACTTGGACAAATACATTCCATTAGGTTGGTTTTGCATAATAGTCTCAGCAATATCTATGACTTTTATTTGGGTAAAAGAACCTTTTATCGCCCATATTCCTTCGCTGGCAACAACCGATTCTTATCGACCAATAAAATGGAATTGGTTAAAGTTTCTTGTTTTAGGTTTATTTGCTTTAACGATTTTATTTTCAGTAACGACATTAAAAATTCAGATAATGCCGATTCCTCATCCAATAGAAGTTGGCTATACAGTAAGCCCGATTGCAGAGGCATATTACAGCTCGGTAATTCCTGGATTTTACGAGGACTTTACTTGGGGCATTATTCTTCCAACATTAATATTCAACGTATTATGGTTGATTCTTCTTCTATCATTAAAAGTGGATGTAAGGCAGGGAATCGCATCATACTTAGGAGTTATGCTTATAGCGATATTGATAAGCTCAATAGGTTATGGAATATTAATTCCTGGATTTGCAACAGCTCACACAGTGGCTTATCAAGAAAATATTCAGGCTTACATCTCAGCGTTTATCTTTATGTTTATCCAAGCATTACTATATTCAATAACAGGCTTATTCTTTCCGATAACGCATATAATTCACAATGCGTTATTCAGTCTGGGTTATGTAATCGCTCTCTCGATAGGCGGAGTCTCGACAGCTTTGATTTTTATAAAAATAAAAAGGCGGAGACGATTAAATGAAAAATAAAAAAGGACAGCTTGCTATTGCATTAACTACTGGCGGGCTTATTGTAATTGCAGTTATAGTTGCAATTGTTTTAATTTCTATATTCGGGCTTACTTGGTTTTTAACAACTAATTTATTAACAATTCTAGGAGGGGCAGTAATTATTCTCGCAATGGTTTATGGTTTTACAGCATTAATGAGAAATCCGAGTCAAGCCAAGATTGCAATATTCACAATTGTTTTAATATTTGGTCTTGTCTTAATGGCACTACCTTGGTTTAGCTCAACTTTTAATTTTTCAATTGCAGGTTCAACAGTTACGAAGATAGCAATGCCTCATCAGGCTTCTTATAGATGTGAGGTTGTAGGATCTGGAAGTCCGCAATATACTATTGGGGATCAATGGATTAGATACGACACGGTTGGAGTAACCACTGATTCTATCCACGATATTCTTGTTACAGTAGATTATGGAATATGGCAATCATTCGCAGAGGATCTAAGATTAAGATGGTTGGTCTGCGATAAATATGGAAATAATTGTTATGAACAATCAGAAGGATATACTTTTGCTGGAACTAAAAGACTACCCTTAGCTTCTATTGATTTAACAAGACAGTCAGTTCATATCTTCTTTGAAAAATATACTCTTGCATTTTGGAAAGGATGGCAACCTGCAACAGGAGCTAGGCTCCAATTTTCATATAATAAATTTGGATTAAGACTTTATTCAACAACAAGAGATCCTGCAGGAGAAATAATCTGCTCTTCAAGTTGTGACTTAACTTGCCCGACTCAATCTTACAGAGAAAAATTAATTTCAACTGATAAAAATGTTTTAGACTTTTATCAAACTTCTCCTTATTTAGAATATTGGGAATCGTTAGATTATGATTTGAATAGCCAATATGGTGGAACAGTTTATGACGCTAGCACAGGAAAATTCTGTCTTGCAGGAAATGTTTACACTTCGAGCAGATTAACAATGGATGACGGCACAGTTTACATTTATCCAAATACTGCAACAAGACAATCAAAACAATGCTGTCCTGGAGCAGTTATTTCTACACAATACGAAGATAAAATCTGCCAGAGTGATTATACTTGGAAAACAATAACTCATGACACAAGAATAAAATGCATAAGTGATTATAATTGCCCTAATGCAGGACAGTTTACTTGCCAAAGCAAGCAAAAATCGGGATGGGGTTGTGTTTCAGGATATTGTGAGCAAAGCTCGAAGACATATGTTGACTGCTGTATTAATTCTGATTGCCCCTCAGATCAATCTTGCCAAAATAATAAATGTGTTGGCGGGGCAGTAAATCCTCCAGATAATCCTCCTGGACAAAATGAAACAGATATAATTGATTGTCAACTTAAAGGTGGACAATGGGTTCAATCAACTTCAACGACTAAATCTTTCTGGAACAGGATAAGCTTTGGATTATTTGGAAGCGAAACTACAACTAACCAAGGAAGATGTTTAATCTCGCATGTTTCAGTATTTGCGATTTTATTATTACTTATAGGATTAGGTCTTTTGATATTTGCAATAATGAAGAAAGTTCCTCTTGCGATGGTATTTGGAGGATTGATTGCATTAGTTGGAGCCATATGGACTGCAATGGCGGGAGCAGGATATGTTTAAGAAAATTTTATGGATTATTGGGATTCTTATTTTAATTTTAAGTTTGATGGGTCTCTCTTATTATCTTGCAAAGTCTAATGGCTTATTTTCAACTGGAGACTCAGTTAGCAAATGCCAAGATACTCCTTGCTGTAAGAATTCGGGATATGATTATTTTGACGCACAATTAAACTCCTGCTATTCTGCGGGAGATTTAGACTCAAGTTCATCAGGAGGTGGAGCAAGTGGTTAAAAAAATAATTCTCTTGCTTGCATTTTTATTATTAATTTCAAATGTATCCGCTTGGAGTTATGAAAATTCAAGAACTTACGGAGATGCTCACGCCTATGTTCAGGTAACTGGAACATATCCTGCTTGCGGGGGAAAAGTTCACGGATCTTATTGTGCAGGGCGTTGGTATATTGATATTAGTCATCAAGGGGATAAGCTTTACATTGCTTATATGTTAGCAGACTGGCCTAGTCCTTCAAAATCAGGATATAGTTTAGAACAAACCAGCGATGGCAGAAAATATCCAAGTATTAGTGGTCAAGTTCCTAAATATATTATTTGTGCTCACGATTATGACTCTGCCAATGATGGAAGTTGGGCTTGGGCTGGAATGTGCGGAGGATATATTGGGAATCAATATCTTGATGGGCTAAAAAATGTTGCTTGTTACGATAACACAGATTGTTCTTCAGATAGTTATTGCCAAAAAACAGGTGCTTGGAATTCTTGGAGTTGTATTCCTAAAGAATGTGAAAGCGGAGAAAAATGCATTGGCAGTTCTTTAATCGTTTGTAGAGATTACAAATGGGTAGATACAGGAGGTAATCCTGGAAAATGCGGATATTGTGTTAATGCAACAACTGACTGCAAGAAAGATATAAGTCTAGCAGAGCAAGAAGGCAAGTTTACCTGCGAGCAACATCTTTGTGTTTGGAATCAGAGCACTTGGTCTAAAATAAAATTATGGTTTAAGGATTTCTTTTCAAAATGGAAAATATTTTAAAAATGAAAAATAAGAAACTAAATATATTTTTAATTATTCTAAGTTTAATAGTATTAATTTCTTTAATCGTTTTAGTTAAAGCTATTTTAATTAATTCTCTTACTGATTCTTCTACAACGGGATTATTAATGCTTGATGGGAGCAATAGTTTTACTAGCACTAAATATATTTCAATTTATCGATATGCTGATGTAACTAATGCTACAATTAATCTGAGCGGATATCCTTATTATTGGATTGAAAACTCAACAGCTCAAACTTGCGTTTCAAATACGAGCGGTTGTGGTAATGCATGGGATGGAAGTTGGGCGACAACAATAACTCCTCCTAATTATCAAACATGGACAGTTTATGAAAACTATTCTTTGGTTGGAAAAAATTATATTGATGCATATCTAAAAGGGGCTGGAGGTTGTTATGGAGTTGAAGGAAGTAGGTCTCTAACAATTTCTTATTTTAATTACACTTTAAATGACTGGGCTACTCTCGGAGTATTCCCCTTTGATAATGCAACGGTAAGAGTGCCTATTGATGGTATGAATGATACTTTGCAAATTAAAGGGAATATTGCGGGTTCTCCTGGCGGGTATGGTTTTGGATGTAAAACTACTGGATGGGTTGAAACTGCTTTGATCTTAGCATCTAACGATACTGGCACTTCATTAACTAATCCCTCTTTAAATTTAGGAGAGCCAACAAATCCCGTATGGAATTATAGTGGGCAATTTAATTTATCAAAATCTCCAAACAAAACTTCAGACTTTTCTTCTAAGATGGATCAAATATTATCTGATGGTTGTATTTGTAGCACTTGTTCTTTAAGCGGAGATAATTGTAGTATGGGCTTAATTTTCAAAAGCGACACAGAAGGATTTTTTGCATATAACAATATAAATGTAAATTATGTTAATAGCCAAAACATAAAAGTTAATTTGACTTCGCCAAATGATAATTATTGGAGTAATGTCACAAGTGATCAGACTTTTAGTTGCACAGGCACAAGCAATATTTTTAATTTAACTTCTGTTACCTTTTACTTGTGGAAAAATGATAATCTAATTTATTCTCCAACAAATACTATAACTGGCTTAACAAACTCGTCTGATTTTACTTATTCTATTACAGATTATGGCTCTTACAAATGGAACTGCCAATATAACTCAAGTGATGGAAGTTCGTTTATGGCTTTGCTAAATAACTCGCTAAGTTTTAGCAATCAAACAAGCATCAGAGGTTGTAGAGATATAAATCAAAGCGGTAATTACACTCTATCGAATGACATATGGAGCAGAAATTCTTGTCTTAATTTTTATGCAGATAATATAAATTTAGATTGTAAGAATAAAACAATTTACTTTGGAGGAGAAAGTGTGTCTAATGGAATTTATGTTTATTCTTCCCATAATAATATTTACAATTGTAGATTTTCAGAAATTGATCCTTATTATCAATCAACAGGAATTTACTTTTCTTATCCTAGTGGGGCAGATAACATAGTAAATAATACTATTGCTGATGTTGACACAGGAATATCAGTGCATAGCTATTTGCAAGGCGTTACCACCATAATAAATATTTCCAACAATATCATTAAGAGTCTTGCAGTTGGTGGAGGATATTATGATAGCTCGATTACAAACATAAACAATAATATCATTTTGGATGGCATGGGCTTCGGAGGTTACATTTCGCATATTGGAGTTTCAAATATTTTAAACAATATTATCAATTGCACAATAAATGAATGTATCAATAATGGCGGTTTAATTCAAAATAACACTCTTAATGTTTTAGGAGTTAATCTCAAGGGAGTTGATTTGTCTGGTGGCGGACAAACATTCACTTCTAATACAATAAACCTTTATGGAAATTCAACAACTGGAATCTATATTCATAATTATGAGTCTTCAGGAATTTATACTGAAAATAGAGTAAACACAATGTTTTCTGGAATTATAACGACAGGATTTGTTATGCAGAGTTCTTATGCCGTTCAAAGCTCCTCATTTGTTTATAACAATTTCTTCAACACAACAACTCATTTTAATAAAGAAATGTCTATATTCGCTTATCCTTATTGGAATTATACTTCTTTAGTTGGATTAAATATTGTTAATGGTTCAAGAATAGGGGGAAATTACTGGGCTAAACCAAATGGACAAGGTTTTAGTGAGACTTGTTTTTCTAATCCTTCAGAACCAAGTTATTGTTTAGGCAATTATACCTTGGAAAATAATGGTGGAATAGACTATCTTCCACTAACCACTAATCGTGTATCTTCAGTCACATTAGTTTCGCCAATAAATAATTCTGTAGCTCCTGCTCAAACTTCTTTTATTTGTAATTCCACGAACTTTGCTAATTTGATAAGTATGGATTTTTATGTTTGGAATAGTAGTGGATCTTTACTTGCAACAAATACAACCTCAATTACTGGAAAATCAAACACCACTACTTTTTCTTATATTTTCCCTAGTAGCGGAACGTATTATTGGACTTGTCGAGATACGAATGTTTACAACATGCAGAATACTGCCAGTAATTTTAGTTTAATTATAGACACAAACAACCCAATAATAAACTATATTTATCCGTCCAATGGTCATTTTACAAATAGCCATAATGTAAATATTAACTGCTCTGTTTTAGGGAGTAATCTTGGATCTTTATTTTTATACGGAGACTTTAATGGAACATTCTCAAGAAATAAAACTATTTCAGGAATTGTTTCAGGAAATAATTACGGATTCTCTTTAAATCTTCCAGATGGTGTTTATACTTGGGCTTGTGCAATAAATAAAAGCGATACAGGAGCTTTATTCTTTGGACAGCAAGGGAATTATACTCTGGGAATAGATAGTATATCTCCTGTTGTAACTATAAACGAAGTCGCATCTTCAAGCGGAAGTCAAACAATATCTATTGATGCTGTTTCAAGCGATGCTCACATTTCTACTTGCAAATATTCAATTTATAATTCAAATGGGACTATTGATGGATTAAATAACAATGTTTCATATACTTGCAATACCAGATTTTTAGCAACAGTAACTGAATATGGGAATTATAACATAGTTATTTATGCAAAGGACTCTGCAGGTAATGAAAACTTATCCAGCTTCTCATTTGCGGTTAGCCAATATTCTCCTGTTGTGGTTTCTGGTGGAAGCGTTGGAGGAGTTAAACCCCAAGAATGCAATATTAATCTTGTAAGACCAACTAAAAAAATAGTTTTATCAGGATCAAATGGAGAAGTTTCAAGCCAAATTGAGTTTATTGTTGAGAATAGTGGACCCCTCAAAGATACTTTTATCTTTTCTCTTTCTGATGGTTTAAAATCTCATTGTAAAATAAAAACCGACAGAGCCGATATAAATGGGAAATCAACATTTTCTAACTGGATTCAATGTGACTATACTGCCCAATATTACGAGGGCTTAATAGAAATAACAAGCAGTGCTAAGAAATGCGACTCTTCTTTAAGCGTTGAAGTATCTACTTCTTTTCTTGGAAAAGCAGTGAGCTGGTTTAATGCTTTGCTAAATGGAGAAGATATTCTTGTATTTGGAGTTCTTGTGCCTTCCATTGTTTTGTTTTTAGGTTTAATCCTTTTTATGATTTTGATTGCAGGATTAGTCTTGTTAGCTAAAAAAATAATAAGATGGTGATTATATGAAAAAGATAAAATTATTAATCATTTGGATTGGATTAATTACTCTTATTGTTTCATCCGTTGTTTATGGGCTTACATTCATTGGAGATTTTAGCCAGGGGATATTTCAGAATACTGTTTATAACGGATCTGCTCTTAAATTAACTTCTGGAAGTTTAACAGGATTTTATATAAGTTCTATCTTTGATGCAAGTAATACTGCTAATTGGATAAGTATTGCATGGAGTTCTACTGAGATTGGAGAGATTTCTAATAATCAACAAAGCAATTTATCAAAGGGCAATGTTTTACTTTATCATCTAAACGAACAATCAGGAACAATTATTGATTATTCTGGAATGGGGAATAATGGATCCTATAATGGTAATTTATATATTCAAACAGGAAAATTGAATACTGCAATTGGA
>JBAXEZ010000023.1:0-14697 GCA_037140195.1 archaeon | reverse complement strand
AACAGTGCAGGTACAAGCTATGGAAGTGAAGTTGATTTTACATCTTCTGCTTGTAGTCCTACTGTCACCACTACCTCAATCTCAAGCATTGCTCAAACTACCGCTTCTAGTGGCGGAAATGTAACTGCTGATGGTGGAGCAACAGTTACCGCTAGAGGCGTAGCATGGAACACAGCAGGTACTCCAACAATCTCAGGTAGTCACACTTCTGATGGAACAGGAACAGGATCTTTCACTAGCAGTATCACAGGATTGACTTGCAACACTGCTTACCACGTTCGTGCTTATGCCACAAACAGTGCAGGTACAAGCTATGGAAGTGAAGTTGATTTTACATCTTCTGCTTGTAATGTCATTCCTACAGTCACTACTCCATCTTCTGATTCAGTAACAGCTACAACTGCTACTCTTGGAGCAACGGTTACATCTCTCGGAGTTCCTAATTCTATCTCTCGAGGTACTTGTTATGCTACTACAGCAAATCCAACTACAAACTGTTTAGCTGAAGGAGGAACGACAGCTTCCGCGTTCACTCATTCGAGGACAGGGCTTTCTGCAAGTACCGCATATTACTATCGTGGTTATGCTACAAACGCAACTGGTACTGCGTATTCAGCTGATGGAACTTTTACAACTCCATCTGCTTGCGCTGGATCAATAATCGCTGGATATTGTTGGTATCCAGCTGCTGTAAAAAATCAAACTTGCAATACTTTCTGTTCTACTTATAGTCATGGTGCTTGTACAAATGCAACTATAAACTACAACCAAGAAGTTTCCATATGTAATACTCTTTGGCCAGGGGCTGCGATAGGTGGAAATTCTGGAACTATTACTCCTAGAAGAGTTGCCGGAGGTACTTGTTATGTTCAAGGTGTTCCTAGCGCTCCTACTACTAACTATACTAAGACAACATGCACTTCAGCAAATGCAAATCATATCAGTGCTTGTGTGTGCGCATATTAATTTGAATTATGCTTACGATTTTTTATGAAAAATAAAAAACAGAAGGGAATAGCTGCATTGCCTACAGTGATAATTTTAGGGATGCTTACTTTAACAATAGCTGTTGGTATTACTTCTGTTGCACTTACAGAATCGTTCATTTCTCAAGGTTCTTCTTTTTCTGCACGAGCACTTTCTTATGCCGAAGCAGGAGCACGAGATGCTCTATTGAAAATTTCCAGAAATAAAAATTATTCTTGTGCAACAACAGATTGTTATTCTATAGATTTTGTTACAGATGGATGTTCTCTTAGTAGTGGCTGTGCAAAAGTTTCTATATCTGGAGCTTCTGGAGATACAGCAAACCCAAAAGTTATAACTTCAAAAGGAATTGTAAATTCAAGCGTGCGTACAATACAAATAAATGTGGTTTTAGACAGTGGTACTAACGATCCATCACTCCAATATGGCCTTATTACTTCTACCACATGGACGGAATTAACAGATTGATTGTTTTTAGTATTTTTTTACATAAAATTAGTTAACATTTCATATTTTTATATGATATAATATGGTGTAATACTTATATGAGTTCAGCGCAGAAAAAGATTTTAATAATAGAAGACGACAAGCCGCTTGCACGAGCACTCGAACTCAAGCTTCTTCATGAGGGTTTTTCTGTCAAAAGTCTTTCAAACGGAGAAGATGTATTTTCCACCTTAGAGGCGGAGAAGTTCTCATTGATAATTTGCGATCTAGTGATGCCCAAGGTAGATGGTTTTCATGTACTCCAGATAATTAAAGAAAGGAAAATAAATATTCCTGTAATTATTCTTACCAATCTCAGTCAGGCTGAGGACGAGAAACACATTCGGGATCTTGGGGCTAAAGAATTTTTTATAAAATCTAACACGCCATTATCAAAAATTGTAACTTATATAAAAGAAAATATTTAGGAATCTATAAATATGAAATTTAATGATGATACAATAAAAAAAATACTTTTAGATGGCAATTATGTTACAGAAGATGATGTTAAAAAAGCAGAGGATTATGCCAAAGAGCATAGAGTTTCTATGATTGAATTTTTGCTTACAGAGGGAATTACAAGTACAGATATAATAGGTCAAGCAATAGCGGAATCAATTGGAGTTCCTTATTCTAATTTGACTGTTAAACAGCCATCCAAAGAACAAGTCTTGCTTATTCCAGAAGAGGTAGCGAATAAGTTTAGAGTGGTAGTGTTTAGTCAAGAAGATGAAAAGATCGTTGTTGCTACGGATGAACCAAAAAAAGAAAATTTAAAAAAAGAAATAGAGCTTTTATTCCCAGACAAAGAGATTGAAATCACTTTTTCATTACCAGATGATATAGACGCGATTTTTATCAATTATCAACAAGGGCTCGAAACTCAGTTTTCAAAACTTCTTGAAAGCAAGGGTCGCGTAGCACCAGAGATTGTAGATCAAATTTTAGAAGACGCTTTTCTGTTGAAAGCTTCAGATATACACTTTGAGCCAGAAGAAAAAGAAGTCAGAATTCGTTTTAGAATTGATGGTATTTTACATGATGCAGGACAGATGCCGAAAGAATACTATGAAAACATAGTAAATAGAATAAAAGTTCAAGCTAAACTACGCATTGATGAACATTTTAGTTCGCAAGATGGAGCTATTCGTTTTGTTTCGAAAAATCATTCTCAGCCTATTGATTTACGTGTTTCGATAGTTCCTACTCTTGATGGTGAAAAAGTTGCTATTAGAATCCTGTCTTCTTATATTAGGGATCTTACGTTGACTGATATTGGTTTGTCTAAAGAATTGCATGATCAGATAATAAAAAGCGCAAAGAAACCTTTTGGAATGATTCTCGTTACTGGTCCGACTGGTAGTGGAAAAAGTACTACTTTATATTCAATAATAAAGATTGTTAATACTAGAGAAAAAAACATAACAACGATTGAAGATCCTGTCGAATATAAAATTCAGGGAGTTAATCAAATCCAAGCGAATACCCAGACAAATCTTACCTTTGCCAAAGGGCTAAGATCAATTTTACGACAAGATCCGAATATTATTCTTGTTGGAGAAATCCGAGATTTAGAAACTGCTGACATTGCAGTAAATGCGTCTCTCACCGGACATCTGTTGCTCTCCACTTTTCATGCAAATAACGCAGCGACAGCTATTCCTCGTTTTGTTGAAATGGGAGTTGAACCATTCCTCGTTGGTTCTACTATTGAACTTGTTATTTCACAACGCTTAGTTAGGAGGATTTGTGATTCTTGTAAAGTTAGTTACGATTTATCAAAAAAAGAGATTGATGGTTTTGGGGAAGAAGTAAGCAAACATTTCAAAGAAAAATCCTTTACCCTTTATAAGGGCAAGGGTTGTCAGTCTTGTTCAAAGACGGGTTTTAGAGGACGTATTGGTGTTTTTGAATTTTTAACGACTTCTCCAGAGTTACAGGATTTAATAGCAAAAAGTCCATCTACAAAAGAAGTTGCTAAGCTTATTCGAGATCAAGGTTTTAAATCTATGTTTGAGGATGGTGTAGAAAAAGTGAAAGATGGGATAACGACTATCGAAGAACTGATTCGTGTAGTAAATTCGTAATATTATACATATGAGAGAAATTAAACTACGAAAATCTTATGAAAAGGAAGGATTTAAATATCCAGTATTTGAGTATAGGCCTGATTGGCCATATATAAGTGTTGGCTTTGGTGATGAGAGAGATTATTTTATAGAAAATCTAAGTTTGCTTATTTCATCTGGAATGGGAATTTTGAATGCGTTAGATGCTGTAAAAAATTCAGTGAAAAGTAGAAAAATGAAAAAAATTACTGTTGTAATACAAAACATGGTTGAATCAGGAATGCCATTGTGGAAATCTTTTGAAGAAACTAAATTTTTATCAGGTAGAGATGTTTCTCTTATTCGTTCTGGAGAAGAAGCTGGAAGATTGCCAGAACATTTAAACTTGGTTACTATCCAGCAAAACAAAGAACGTAAATTTAAATCACGTCTTAAGTCTGCTCTTTTATATCCCGGAATAGTTTTATTGTTAGCGCTTATTGTGGGGTTGGGGAGTGCTTGGATGATATTGCCGAATCTAATTAATGTTTTTAATCAGGGGAATGTAGTCCTACCTTTGAGTACTAGAGTTTTAATTTGGTTAGGAACATTTTTGAAGATATATGGTTTTTTCATTATTCCTAGTGTTATTTTGATTATCTGTATTTTGGTTTATCTTTTTTATTTTAATAAAAAAACAAAATTTATCGGAGATTTTACTTTGTTTAATATTCCGGGTATTAAAAAATTAGTTCAAGGAATAGAACTAGCTAGATTTGGATATATCAGCGGAGCGCTTTTGCAGGCTGGTTTTCAAGTCGGAGAGACTCTTGAGTCGGTAAAAGAAGGAACGAATTATCGTTCCTATGCTAGATTCTATGATTATCTTGGAAAAAGCATAGAAAAAGGAGACTCTTTTAAATCTGCATTTTTAAAAAATCCAAAATCAGATCGATATATTCCAATACCTATACAGCAATTAATCATGTCATCAGAAAAGTCTGGTAGATTATCAGAAACCCTAATAAAGATAGGAATAATTTTTGAAGAAAAAACAGAGGCTATGTCTCAGGACCTAGCGACGGTTTTAGAACCCATTGTACTCATTGTTGTTGGATTGATTGTAGCTTTAGTTGTTTCAGGTATTATGGGTCCTATTTATGGATTATCACAAATGTAAAAAAGAAGGTTTTTCCTTAGTGGAAATAGTTGTTGTTTTAGGTATTTTTGCGCTTTTATTTTCTATTTCAACGTCTGTTTATAATAATTTTAAATCACATAGCAATTTAGAAATAACAGTAAATGGTGTGGTGGAGGCGATACGAATGGCTCAATCAAATGCACAGTCAGGAAAAGGGGATTCAAAATGGGGAATGAAAATAGTTACGAATAAAGTTGTTGTTTTTAAGGGTGATAATTATACGAGTAGAGATGTTTCTTTTGATGAGTCCTTTGGTTTTTCTGGTGAGGTTGTCACAGGAGGTGTTTCTGAAATAGTTTTTGAAAAATTAACAGGTACGACTTTGACAACAGGCACGATAATTCTTACAAGTAACACAGAAAATAAAAATATTAACGTAAATGAAAAAGGCACGGTTACATACTAAGGGTTTATTTATTTTAACTAGAAGATTTAATCTAGGTGGATTTTCATTGGTTGAACTTTTGGTGTCAATTTCTATTTTTTTAGTTTTTGTTATTGCAGTAACAAACACTATGGGAAAAGTTACTCTTGAAACAAGAAGTTCTGCTAATAGAGAAAGAGCGGTAGTTTTAGCAGAAGAAGCGCTTGAAGCAACTAGAAATATTCGCGACTCTGCAAATGGATTTGCAAATTTACCTGATGGTACTTATGGGCTTGTTTCTTCTGGAAATATTTGGAATTTTTCAGGTTCATCTGACAACACAGATATCTTTAATAGAGCTATAAATATTTCTACCATAAGTAGTAATCAAAAAAAAGTTGTATCTACTGTTTCGTGGGCGGATCAGACTTCTCCGACTAATACTATTTCTTTAAAAACATATCTTACGAATTGGCGGGCACCCCTTAACATTGGTATTACTATAGATAAAACAGTTGTTGGCGGTACAAAAGTTCCAAGTGATTTTTTACCTTATAATTTAACGACAAATGTTTTGGATAATACCGTAGACCCTCCAATACTTCAAAGTGTAGATATTCCAATTGTTTTTTCACCATCTACTATGACAGGTTTGAGTCCTGGCGTTTATACTTTTTTAACAACCAGTGATCCAGATTATAATTTGAGTCTTTCGTCTGCCTGTCTTGGAAATTCTATTACTCTTACAAATGGAGCGATGGCTTGTACTATTACCTATACAGCAAATAGTATCCCTTGCACGGGTACTCCTTGGGGAACTATGGCAGATGGAACTTCCAACACTGCTTATCAAACATCTTCTGTAAATTATCCAAGCTTGTGTGTTTCCGAGACAAGAACATGTACTGCTGGGACATTATCAGGAACATATACTAATACTTCATGTACAGTAAATTCGATTCTTCCAACAGTTTCAACTACAACCCCAATAACAAACATTACTAGGACGACAGCTACTGGTGGAGGAAATGTAAATTCAGATGGTGGGGCATCAGTGACTGCGCGTGGTATTGTTTGGAGTACTTCAATTAATCCAACTATTGCTCTTACAACCAAGACAAACAACGGGACAGGAACGGGGGTATTTTCTAGTAATATAACTTCACTTACCTGCAATACCCTTTACCATGTTCGTGCATATGCTACGAATTCTGTTGGAACTTCATATGGATCTGATGTAACATTTACGACGTCGGCATGTAGTAATATTATTTTTGTTGCACAAAATGCGGCCAATGGTACTACGGTTACTATTCCAGCTCACAACGTAGGTGATTTGTTGGTAGTATTTGCTTACAGAAGTAGTAGTAATTCTCTTCCAACTGTTCCATCGGGTTGGACGACTATTAATACATCTGGGTCCTCTAGTAACTCGAGTTCTCTTGCTTATAGAATAGCTACAGGTAGTGATTCTGGTAGTGGTTGGTCAAATGCTACTCAAGTAATTGTGCAAGTATATCGTGGAGTTTCTGCTAGTCCGATTGGGGTCAACGGATTTCAACATGCCAACAGCACGACTGTCACATATCCGGCTCTTTCACTTAGCGTTACTGATGGTACTTCTTGGGTGATTGGTTTTGCTGGGGATGCAAACAATAGTACTCCTATTGAAATTGCTCCGACTGGGATGACAGCTCGTGCAGATATTGTTGGGGCATCAGCAGAAGCTTCTGGTCACGACACCAACGGAGGAGTTTCTTCTTGGACTGCTAAAAATGTAATAATAAGTGCAGGAAATGTTAAATGGAGCGCTAGAACCTTAGAAATAAAATCTAATTAAATTTTTTGAGAAATGAAAACGAAAATTATTAAAAATAAAAAAGGATTTAGTTTACTTGAGACAATCATTTATATTGCAATATTTAGTATGATTATTACCACGATCGTTTCTTTTGGAACTAATATGACAACTTCACGATTGAACAATCAGAATATTCTTGAGGTAAATGATCAAGGAAGAAATGTGATGAAAACGATAACTCAAACTCTTCGCAATGGAAGTCAAATCAATAGTCCTACGACTTCAAATACTTCTTCAAGCTTAAGTCTAGTAACTAGTTTACCAGCCACTAGTCCTACTGTTTTTTCGGAAAGTGGTGGTGTGCTGTATGTTACGGAAGGAACGGGATCTCAAATCGCGCTAACAAACAATAAAGTTATTGTAAGCAATCTACTTTTTTCTAATTTTTCTCGTCCGAATACTCCTAATATAATAAAAATCAGTTTTACTTTAACAAGTTCTGGAGCTAGTGGTGGATCAGGTGGGACTTATTCTTTTACTTTTAATAGTAGTGCGCAAATTAGAAAATAATATGCAAAAAAATTTTATTTCAAAATTTAAAAAAGCTTGCTCTGTGAAGCCTTGGCGAAGTAGGGGATTCTCAACATTACTTGTTGTTATACTACTAGGCAGTGTCGCTTTAACTTTAGCGTTAACTCTTTCCACAGGAAGTTTTTGGTCAATAAGAGGAAGTATAGATACAAAAAATTCCAATCAAGCAAAATCACTGGTGAATGCTTGTGCAGAAGTGGCACTAGAAGTAATACGAGAAAATAATAATTACACGGGAACCAACAATGTTACCTTAAATAGCAATACATGTAGTTATACTATTACAAATACTGGAAGCACGACAAGGGGGATTGCAGTTTCTGGTACGGTAAATGGAATAACACGTAAATTGAATATTATTACAAACTCCTTTAATCCTTTAGTTATATCTTCCTGGCAAGAGATATAGTGTTGATTTAGTATATTTTCTTTTATATTTGGTATAATCATTATATGAATAATTATTTTTTAAATAAGAAGGTTCTAATATCAGTAGTTATTATATGTGTTTTTATTATTTTCATAATTCTTGGATTTTTTTATTTTAAACAACCAGAAACAAAATCAATAGGTGAAATTACTTATGGTTATCAGAATTGGCCTG
The DNA here is from genome assembly GCA_037140195.1 of archaeon. Lineage (GTDB taxonomy): Archaea > Nanobdellota > Nanobdellia > Pacearchaeales > GW2011-AR1 > CABMGO01. Next base: position 6,615 of record JBAXEZ010000023.1, on the reverse strand, counting down.
GCGTTCTACCTTATTTAATTGCCTATGATCAGGGATTCTTTAATGAAAAAGGACTGAAAGTAAATTTGGTAAAAGAAGAAAGTTATGTTAAGGAAATAGAAAATTTAACATTAGGAAAAACAGATTTTGTCGGAGATATCGCTCTTATTGATGTAGTAAAAGAAGTTAGTCATGGAAACAATCTTAAGGTAGTTTTGGCCACGGATTATTCTAATAGAGCTGATGGTATAGTTGCTAGAAAAGATATTGACATGGTATCTAAATTAAAAGGCAAGAGAGTAGCAGTAGAAGAAGGGACATTAGGTGAATATTTGCTTTATGATGCTTTAAAGAAAAACAATCTTTCTTTGTCTGATTTAAAAATAGTAAATCTATCAGCCCAAGAAGGAGCGCAGGCATTTATTCGTGGAGAAGTGGATGCTGCTGTTACATATGAACCTGATCTAAGTCAAGCTGTTGCTGGTGGCAATGGTTTGCGCCCTTACACCTCACTTTCTTCTCCCGGATTGATTATAGATGTTTTAGCTTTTCGACCTGACTTTGTTGCAAAAAATCCAGATAAAGTTTCTGCTGTGGTAAGTGCTTATATAAAAGCGATGGATTTTTTTAATGCTAATCCAGAGAAATCATATATTATAGGTGCGAATTATTTTGGAATAACGCCGGCAGAATTCAAAGATCAATTAGCAGGGATAAAATTGATGAACAAGGAAGACAATAATCTAGCAATGTCTTACAAAACTAGCGTTGAATCTCTACATGGAGCTGTAATACAAGCAAATGAATTTCTAAAAAATAAAGGAACAATAAAAGACAATGTTGATTCAATAGAGATCATAGATCCTAAATTTATTCGCGAATTGAACAAATAATTTATGTCAATAAAAATAAAACTTACTTTAATAATAATTGGGACGATCATCGTTGTCAGTTTGCCTTCAGTTTTCTTTATCTATCAACAGAATAGTAAAATTTTAACAGAGCATTTAAATGCAGATATGAGAAGTAAAATAGATTATAGTTCTCAATTAGTTAATTTTTATATGGGTAGAGTTGAGGACAATCTTTCCAATTTGGCGAAAGACCCAATAGTTTTAAGTGCTTTAGAGACAAAAAATCCAGCAACATTAAAACAAGTTTCAGAAAAAATGACGACGATAAATGATGCTGTTGGGGTTATAGAAAATATTGGGCTTCATCGGGTTGTTGATTCAAGGTGCGTCGCACTTTCTGCTGATAAATATTCTTTGGTGACCATAGGAAATGATTTTTCCGACAGAGATTATTGTAAGGGGATAATAAAAACAAAATCAACCTATATCTCTTCATCTTTTATAAGTGTTGTTAGTAAAAACATAGTTTTAGGAATGGTTGTTCCTGTGAACAATTCAAATGGTCAAATGGTCGGGTATGTTTTGGGCGTTGTTGATTTGAAAGAATTACGTGGTTATCTATGGGATTTGCAAGAAAATAGCAAAATAGAATTGTTAGATCGTTATGGTGTGATGTTTTTAAACACCGCGGAAAAGATAGATTCATTGGATGGACTACCAAGCGCAGAAAATATAGAATTAGGTAAAATTGAAAAAGCACTGGAGGGGGATCAAAAAGAGGGATATTTTATTGATGATGACAATTTTGTTGGATATAAATTCAATGGTTTTTCAACTATAATTTTTGAAAAATCAATGACGGATTTGTCAACTTTAATAAATACATTGAATATAACAATACTTCTTTCTATATTAGTAGCAATTATTTTGATGATAATAGTTATTTATTTATTTACAAAATCAATTTCTGACAGGATTTCAAATCTTAGTAAGATTTCACAAGAAATTTCCTCTGGTAAATTTACTGATATCAAATTTAATGAAAAGGATATTAAAGCAAAAGACGAAATAGGAATTTTGGCGAAATCCTTTAACAATATGGCTCTTAATTTAAAAGATCTATATGAAAATTTAGAAAAAAAAGTAAAAGAAAGGACCGAAAAATTGGAAGAATCAGAAAATATTTTAAAAAAGACATTAGATGATTCGGAGCGTGTCAATAAGCTGATGGTTGGACGAGAGTTAGAAATGATAAAATTAAAAAAGGAGATGGCTGAACTCAAAGAAAAAAAATAATATGAGAATCAAGAATAAAATAAATATTAGTTTTACCGCGACTTTTATTTTAGTGGTTTCTCTTGTTGCTCTGATTATAGGTATTTATGTTACAGGTACTATCAAAAAGAATATCTTTGCTTATATTAATTCAAGTAATATTGCAAAAGCTGAACATACAAGGATGTTTATCCAAGACCAAGAAAGAATGGCTGTTGTCTTGGCTGCGGCATCTGTTTATAGAGATTTCTTAAAAGAACCGGATAAGAGTAGTCAATATCAAACCATAAAAGACAAGATATACAAGCGTTTTACGAGAACTCAAGAAGCCGATCCTCAGATTTATGAGATTTTTATAATAAATGCCAATGGCAACATAGAAGCATCTTCTAATAAAATAAACGAAGGACTAGACAAGTCAGAAGACCCGTATTTTGCTGAAGCAAAAAATGATGTATTTTTAAAAGATATTTATTTTTCAGAAACAATTAAAAAAATAAACTATACAATTTCTGCACCAATAAAAGATGACAATGGTGATCTTCTTGGTGTCTCGGTTTTGAGATATTTTCCCGATAATTTGTTTATGATAGTAAAAGATGACAACAAGATAGCTAATTCTGAAGAGAATTTTTTAATAAATAAAGAAAAATTTTTTATTACACCATCTAAATTTCTTGGAGAAGGAGTTGTTTTAAAACAAAAAGTTGAAACAGAAAATGCAAATGATTGTTTTGATAAAAACGAAATGGAATATGTTAAAAAAAATGGGTATACTGGGATATCAGAAGTGTTTGGTTCTCAAATATCAGAAGCCAAAGATTATCGCAATATTGATGTTATAGCGACACATGCCTATATACCAGAAACAGGGTGGTGTCTTATTACAAAAGCTGACAAGAATGACCTTCTGTCTTTTCGTGTCGGTCTAGTAATTACACTTGTCTTGATTTTTGCTGTAGCTGAGCTCCTCTTTCTATTGATTGGGTTTTTTGTTTCAAGAAAAATTACAAACCCAATAAAAATATTACAAATGGGAATTGAAAAAATAAAGCAAGGCAATTTTGATTTTAAACTAAATATAAAAACAAAAGATGAAATAGGCAATCTGTCTAGTGCTTTTGATATTATGACTACAGCAGTTAAGGAATCTATTTTAAATATAAATAAAAAAGTAGAAGATAAAACAAAGGGACTTGTTTTTAAGAGTAAGGAGATAGAAGATCAAAAATTAGCTATTTTAAACATTTTAGAAGATGTGGAAAAAGAAAAATCAAAGGCTGAAAGTTTAGCAGAAGATCTGGAAAAATTTAAGCTCGCAGTTGATAATGTTTCAGATCATATCGTTATCACGGACCAAGACGGTATAGTTATTTATGCCAATAGGGCAGTTGAGACAATAACTGGTTTTAGACTAGAAGAGGCAATAGGTAAGAAAGCTGGTAGTTTGTGGAAGTTGCCAATGCCATTAGAATATTACAAGAATCTATGGAATGTTATAAAAGACCAAAAGAAAGTTTTTACCAGTGAAATACAAAACAAGAGAAAGTCTGGCGAAATCTATACTGCTATTATAAGCATCTCTTCTGTTCTTAATGATAAAGGAGATATTCTTTATTTTGTTGCCGTAGAAAGAGATATTACTAAAGAAAAGGAGATAGATAAAGCAAAGACAGAATTGATCTCTCTTGCTTCTCACCAGCTCCGTACTCCTTTATCATCCATAAATTGGTATGCTGAAATGCTCCTGGCAGGGGATGCAGGAGTGATTAGTGATGAACAAAAAAAATACATAACTGAAATAGCTATTGGAAATAAACGCATGGTAGACCTAGTTGATGATTTGCTTAATGTATCTCGCCTAGATATGGGAACTTTCAAAGTTGAAGCGAAATTGGTCAATGTATTAGAATTGGTAAAAAGTGTTTTAAGTGAAAGTAAACCAGATATTTTAACAAAAAAACTTGTAATCGAAGAAATATACGGCAAAGACATTCCAGAATTCTCTGCCGATGAAAAGTTGTTGCGTATGATCTTCCAGAATTTAGTATCAAATGCTGTAAAATATACACCACCTTCTGGAACAATAAAAATAAGTATATTAAAATTTAATTTTAATAACATAAACAATGGTGAAGATTTTGGTGGCAAAAGAATAAATGAAGAAAGTTTAGTATTCTCAGTATCAGATACTGGTATGGGTATCCCAGCTAATCAGCAAGATAAAATTTTCTCTAAACTCTTTAGGGCAGACAATGCAAAAGAATTAGAAACAGAGGGGACAGGGCTTGGTTTATATGTTGTTAAATCTATTATTAATCAATCTAGTGGTTTGGTGTGGTTTAAGTCAGAAGAAAGTAAGGGGACTACTTTTTATGTGGCTTTTCCTATTAGTGGAATGAAAATTAAGAATCAAGATAAAAAACTTATTAGTAATAGTTTATAATCATTTTATGATAAATCAAAAAAAAGTTGTGTTAGTAGTAGAAGATGAAAGGCCACTTTTAGAAGCAATAAAATTGAAGTTAGAAAAAAATAATTTTGAAGTTGTGACTGCTCGTTCCATAGATCAGGCAAAAGAATACGTAGATAGTCTTACAAAAATTGACGTCATCTGGCTTGATCATTATTTGATTGGTAAAGGTAATGGACTTGATTTTATTGTTTGGTGTAAAGAAGAAAATAATGTTAAATGTAATTCTGTGCCGATCTTTGTAGTTTCAAACACAGCGAGTGCTGATAAAGTTGCGTCATATATTAGTTTAGGTATTAAAAAATATTTTGTTAAATCAAATCACAAACTAGATGAGATTATTACAGAGATATCAAAAAGTTTATTGTATTAATTCAAAATTTAATAAATATTAAATAACTGATAAAATAAAAAACCCTAATAAAATTTTACTAGGGTTTTTTAGTCTTTGAGATGTAAAACTTTTACTTTAAATATTTTTGATCTGTCTTCTTTTGTTGTTTTTTTTATTCTAGGTTGTCGGATTGGTTTTTCACCAGACTCCATTCTGTGCAGTAGTTTTTTTAAGTCTTCAGTTTTGTAAACCCTATAATTACTTATGGGGTGTCTTAATGCATGTAGTTTGCCATCTCTATCCCAATTACGAAGGGTGAGCTTTGAGACTCCTAGGACCTCTGCTGCCTCCTTTATATTCATATATAGTTTCTCCATAAATATAGTATACATTAATAAACATTCATACGCAAATTAATATTGTTTAGTAATGTTTGATTAATACTTTTTAATAAAATACCTTTTAAATAAAGTATTTTTTAGATGAGCAGTATTTTAAGAAACAAAAAAGAAGATTTTGTGCTGTTTTGTTAACAGAATCAATATTCTTGTTTTGGTATTTTAAAAAAACAGGAATTATTTTTTGTTTCTGATAATCTTTTTTAGATTGGGAAAGTTATTAACATTTTTTAGTAAAAAAAGTTGAATATATTATGATATAATTATGTTAATTAAAACTTATTTTTAAATTTTATAAAAAATTTAAATAAAAACAAATTAATCTTTTATGAAAAAAATATTTTGTAAATTTCTTGTTACCTCACTACTTATAGTTTCGTTTTTATTTTCGACACAACGGACTAGTTCTGCGGAAAGTATTATTTTAGGAGATACAGGACAAGGTCCTTACTACATAGCAATTGATTTGGATGGTAACATTTTTACTGCAAACATAACTTCATACAATGTTACAAAAATTACTCCCGGAGGAACTTCAACAACTCTTGGGTCCACTGTTAGTTCTACAGCAGGGATAGCAACAAATTCTTCTGGTTACATATATACCCCTGTTCCTACTCTAGAAAAATTTGTGGGTTTTGCGCCGGGAGGAGGATCGTTTCAGTGTGGTACTCTCGGGGAGAGTCCACAGGGCATAGCGATTGATTCAGCAAAAAATATGTACAATACAAATTGGGATGGAGTTAATGGTACAGTCACTAAAACAACTTTTGGATGCGTATCAACCACCCTTGGAACTACTGATAGCGGACCTACTGCTATAACAGTAGATTCAACTGGAAATGTTTATACAGTAAATAGTCTTTCGGACAATGTTACAAAAATTACTCCTAGTGGAACACCGACCAATATTGAGATCACTGGAACTGGTATTGCTGACATAACAGTTGGTTCAGACGATAACGTGTATACTCTTAATAGAAGTTCAAATAATGTAACCAAAATCACTCCTGATGGGACAGCAACAACTCTTGGAACTATTGAATCTGGTTCTTCTGGGATAGCTGTAGATTCAGTTGGAAATGTATATACAGTAAGTGCTAGCACAAGAAGAGTTACAAAAATTACTCCCGGAGGAACTTCAACAACTCTTGGGTCCACTGGTTCTGGTCCTCAAGATTTGGTGTTAGATTCCAGTGGTAATATATACGTAGTAAATGGTATTTCAGATAATGTTACAAAAATTACTCCAAGTACCGACGCCACTGTAACCTCAACAATCGGAACAGTCGGTGCTGACTC
>JBAXEZ010000022.1:0-15199 GCA_037140195.1 archaeon | reverse complement strand
TTTCTAAATAGCATTAACATTAAACTAAAGAGCTCTTAAAAAATGTTTGAGAAGTATTTTAAACACGAATAACTCATAAGAAATAATATGATTCCAATTTGTAAAAATAAATACGCCTCCGAATCTATCCGAACTCCTAAAAACTTTGAAGCCTATAGAAGATCTATTGGAAAATGGCCAAAATTTAAAGCCCCAGAATCAATTATAATTAGCTATGATGATAGAATGATGAATTACGTAGAAAAAAATTACGATATTGAAAAATGCAGAGCTTTTTGCGGTGATTTCTGGTTTTTAAAAGACACAAATAACAAAGTAGCCATTTACGGAAATTGGGGAATTGGTGCAGCTTTAATTGCGACAAGAATAGAAGAACTTATCCAGTTTGGAATTAAAAACTTTATTTCAATCGGAGAAGCCGGCGGAATACCTAAAGAATTGAACATAGGAGATATTGTAGTGTGTAATAAAGCATTGAGAGACGACGGAGTTTCTCCCCATTATTTGAAACCTGCTAAATTTGTATCTGCCTCTAAAGAACTAACCGAAAAAATAATCTTAGCAGCAAAAAAGAAAAATATCCCTTTTAAAATAGGCCCAACATGGACGCTAGATACAATTTATCGACAAACAAAAGTAGAAATAAAACAATTCCAAAAAGAAAATATTTTAACAATTGATATGGAAACCGCTGCCATATTTGCAATTGCACAATATAGAAAAGTAAAGGCGGGGGCCATATTAACCGTAAGTGATTCGTTTAAAAATCTTAGGTGGGATCCAAAATTCCATGAAACTACTGAAAGTTTACAAAAGATTTTTGAAATTGCAAAAGAAACATTATCCAAATAAATTCTTCATCACACCGAGTAAAAACTATTCAAAATTTACATCACATTTTACGAAATACATTTTATTAAAAAATTCCTCGTAGGATCACTTTATCTTTTGGTTTAACTGACTTCCAATAGGAGTTAGAATTCTATATCGCTCTCCTCGCTTAACTTCAAAATTAGATTCTGCAGGAAAATTTATTTCTTTTGGATATCTAAATGGCCCACTACTAGAAGGATAGCTCACTGGAAACTGGAGAATAAAATCCCAATTTAAAAACCAAACCTCTCTAAAATCAATAAATGGCTCTAAATTTTTTATTCGCCTCAAATCTTTAACATCTCTAGATAATTCATATAAAACAAACGCCCAATACATATCTTTTCCATGATGTAATCCTTCGAATCTTTTTCTGTCATCTTCATTACACGCCCAAGAATGATTATATTTTTTCATCCTATTTTTCATCTCAATTCCAAACTGCTCATTTGTAAAATCAATTCCCCCACCCACTCTACCGACAAAAGGAACGTTAATTACAGTCTCTAACCATTTTCCATTTGCATTTTCAATCCTTGTCTTAAATCCATCTGAATACTTATAATGTTTCATAAAAAATCTCAAAGTTATTAGTATAAAAGTATTATTGTATTTAACTTTTATCCGTCTCACCGAATACATTTTAACATTCTACCGCCTATAATATTAATGTTTCCCGCCCATGTTTTGTCCCCAATGTTCTGAAATAACTCTCACTTTTAGGGTTTTAGCTTCGATTTTCCCCAAAACACATAGATCATTAAATAAATCCTCAGGTAAAGTTCTATTTTCAGTATAGTAGCTCTTAAGAGTTTGATAATTTATTTTTAATCCGAATTGAATCAGCCCACTCAAGGAAGGAGAACTCGTATTTTCAATTATTTTATCGATAAACTTTCTCTGAAAACCTTTTCTAAATTTAACCCTCACATATAGATAATTAGCCACAAATATATAAATTAATCTACAGCGTAATAAATCGGGCGGCGCAAGCCGCAAATCCCCTACGCGACACTGCGCAACCGCAACATAGAAAACTTTATAAAGGAAATTCTAAGCCCCAATATTATGAAAATGCCTAAAAAGACACATAGATTTTGCCCATATTGCAAAAAAAGTACTGATCAAAAAATAAAGTTAGTTAGCACAGGAGCTAAGAAAAGTTCATTATCCAGAGGTTCTAAAATCAGAGCAAGATTAAGAGGAAAAGCTCGAGGAATTGGAAACTGGGGAAGATATAGCAAACCAGCAGTATCTAAGTTCAAAAGAAAAACTAAAACAACCAAAAAAGCTAAAATTCTTTACATCTGCTCTGTTTGTAACAAAGGCAAAGACAGAAAAGCAGGAATAAGAGCTTCAAAGGTGGTACAAGAATAAAATGGCAGTAAGAAAGAAATTTGTTGAAGTAAGCTTACCAATGATAAATGAAACTCTTCCAGTATTGGGAGAACCAGAATCTTTAGTAAAGAAAACAATCAAATTAGATTTATCAAGAAAGCTTAAAGGAAGAGGATTAGAAGTAGTATTCCAAATCTTACACAAAGACAAAGCACTTATTGCATACCCTAAAAGTATGACTTTGATGAGAAGCTATATCACAAGAATGATGAGAAAAAGAGTAAATTATGTAGAAGACTCTTTCACAAGTGCATGTAAAGACGTTCCAGTTACAATAAAGCCATTTCTTATCACAAGAAAGAAAGTTTCAAGAGCAATTAGAAACAATTTAAGAAAAACAACAAAAGAATTTATTTTAGAATATACAAAATCAAAAACATATTTAGAACTTGCAGAATCCGTTTTGTTTGGCGAGTTACAAAAAGAAATTTATCCTAAATTGAAAAAAGTTTATCCATTGTCCTTATGTGAAATAAGAGTATTGGAAATAAAAGACATCGAAAAAGCAGATTTAACAGTAAAAGAAAGAGCGAAAATAGAAGAAAAAGTTGAAGTTGAAGAATTAACTCAAGCTGAAGAAATTGAACTTGCTGAAAAAGAAAAAAAGGCTAAAAAGAAAAAGGAAGAAGAATCTTCTGAGGCTCCAGAAGAGTCATCCCTTGAGAAAGAAAAGAAAGAGGAGTAAAGATGGTAAACCAACAATGTTTAGTTCTAATCAAACCTGACGGACTTGTGAAATCATTAACAGGAGATATTCTTACATTATTATCTAATACAAAATTAAAAATAATTGGATCAAAAATTGTTTCTATGAAAAGAGACTTTGCAGAAGCACATTATTCAGAGTTAAAGCAAAATCTTCTGAAAAAATTTGGCGAAGAAAAGGGCCTGAAAGTATTTGAAAACGTAATCAGTTATATCCTAGGAGAATACCATACAAATAGAGTAATGGCGCTTGTTTATTATGGTGAAGACGCAATCACTAAAATAAGAGAGATTGTTGGAAGCACAAATCCTGAAGAAGCAGACCCAACATCCATTAGAGGAAAATTTGGAAGAATCCATTCTAAAACAAATGTTTTTGAAAATGTAGTCCATGCATCTGATTCAGAAGCTAGTGCAAAAAGAGAAATTCAGCTATGGTTCTCACCAGACGAATTAACTGAAGCAATTTACCCAACAGAAAAAAGAAAAGAAACGACAGAAAGAACATTCTGGAAATAATTCTAAAAACAAAATACTTAAAAACCATCTAAATCTGTAAAATTTACGCCTGCATAGCTCAGTTGATAGAGCACAAGTTTTGTAATACTACGTATTTTAGACAAAAAAACTTGGGGTCGGGGGTTTGACTCCCTCTGCAGGCTTCATACACTTTCGTCCGAAGCCCTCATTTTTCTAGCCCCAAAAATAGCCCAAAGTCCTCTATTTAAACAATAGGTGTGCTCCAGATATCTATACTCAAAAATAGAGGTATTTATATAGGTCTTATCCTGAATTTGTCGACGATGAAAGACAAAATTCAGCTATACACAATTGACTTAGAAAAACGAAAGAAAGGAATTGAGAACTGGAAAGTGCCTGCAGAGGAAAAAGAAAAGGTTTTGCAGTTTTTGGATGAATTAGAGCTAGGCAGAGTAAACAAAGGAAAGAAAATTTGTCACATTAGGATTTCTAAGTATATTCTTTGCTTAAGATTGACTCTTGAATTTTTCAATAAGAACGCTAAAGAAATAGTGATTAAAGACATTGAGAATTTTGAAAGAGCTATGATAAACGGTACACTCAAAACCGTTAAAGGCACCAGATATCAACACAGCACTCAAATTGATATTAAAAGACTTCTAAAAATTTACCTAAGATGGCGAATCGGAAAAGCTAAAGCAATTAAGCTAGTGGACTGGTTAGACACTAGAGACATTAAGAAAACGCCCGATTACTTGTCCGAACAACAAGTCGAAAAACTATATAGAAGTTGCAGGTCAGCTAAAGAAAGGTTTCTGATTGCAATCCTGTTTGATTCTGGAGCTAGAGCAGCCGAGTTCTTAAACATTAGACTTGAAGACATTAGACTACCTGAATCAAACGAAAACTATGTTAAGTTAACACTAAAAGAAGAATATTCCAAAACACAAGGTAGAACTATTTCACTTTATTGGAAATATTCACTAGAAGCGGTTAACGATTACTTACAAGAAAGAGAGAAAGAAAAAATTCAACCAGACGAACCAATTTATACGACAAGTTACGAAGCAACAAGAAACTTTTTGTTTAGACTTGGAAAGCGAGTTTTAAGTAGAACCTTACATCCTCATTTATTCAGACATTCTTCTGCAACTCATTACGCTTCAAAGTTAAACAGACAACAGCTTTGCTATAGATACGGCTGGAGATTTTCTTCAAATATGCCAGACGTTTATATTTCAAGAGCTGGAATGAACGATAAAGAATTAGACAAACAATTTTCTACAACTTCAATTGAAGACATGAAAACACTTTTAGAAAAACAGATGTTACTTAATAAAATCATGACTGAAAGACAGCAAGAAATGGAAACAGAATTAACAAAGAGAAGAGAAATTGATCCTTTCTTAAAAAAACTCTTAGGTAATCAAGAGTTAATGAATAAACTTGCGGAGGTAAAGCTGTAGAAAACGATAACAAATCAAATCTCGGAGAACAAGCGGGTTTCTGTTTACTCGTCTTAGGATTAATAGGATTATGGCTTAATTCTATAAAAAATACAATTGAACAGGCCGTTTCACATTTTTTATTTGTCATAAAATTTGCCTTTACGTCTAATACTTCGGGAACTTATTTATTATATTCATTGATAGTTACTTATTTTCTATCAATATTCTTTATAGTTAAAAACTTCAGAAAGACAAGAAGGGAGAAAAGGGAAGCCGAATATGAAAAAGACCATAGACCCACTAGTTTAGATAAACTTTTGGCCAAGGATACTTCAAAAATGAACATGAAACAACTAGAAGAGTTAGAAGAAAAGATAAACAGCACGCACGAACCCCATTCTTCTTTTAATACCAGCTTCAAAAAACAACCAAGGCTAGATGAGATAAAAAAGAGAAAAGAGAAAATATATTATTCGCCTGAAGAGATTGCAAAAAGACAAATCAGATTGTTAGAAATAGAAGCTGAAAAAAGAGAAGAAAGACAAAGGGATCTAAAAATATATGAAAAAGAAAGAAAAGAAAAAGAAGTATTAGATAGATTGGAAACCGATGAAAATTATGTTTACAAAAAAGACGATCTAAGCAACAGACAAATTGAAACTTTAAAAAAAGAAGGATATAAATTTGCAAACGAGTATTGTGTTTTTGAAAAGAAAAGAATTAACGTAATGATTAGACCTCCGTCAAATCATCTAATACAACATACTTTTCTAGTTTGGAGCATAACTAAATTATTAGAACAGAATAAAAAAATTAAGTGTATTGAAAAGCATTTATCGGTTAACGCAGACATTACTTTCACTTATGATAAAGAAGAATATGCAATAGAAGTAGAAACTGGAAGTTTATTGAGAAAATCTGAACAAAGAAAAGAAAAAGTTGGATATTTGAACAGGAAATTTCCAAAGAGATGGCTTTTCGTAGTTTCAAATAAAGAAATTGCTTCAGGATATGCTAAATTTGGCCCAACTGCTACAAGAAACAGCATGGCAAGAAAATTAGAAAAACTACTAAAAAAGACCTAAAACTTACCATGCTAAAAAACACTATATTTCGCCTACTCTCTCGAATATAAAAATGTCTAAAATCGCCCCCTTTCTTTGCTCTGAATCTCTTCACTCACATAGGTGAGCCTTACGGACGAATACCAAGATATAGCTTTTTTCTAAAAAAAGATTGAGATATGGACAATAATTAGTTAATTCTATTTTTAACTATTTGAGCCAACTGAATCAGTTGATCTTTAGTACAAGTTAAAGAAATACTCAATGGTTGAGCAACTTCTCTAAAATATATTAATTTATTACCTTTAGCAAAATTTGCCCATTGAGAAATACCTAACTTAGTATTATTATCATAACTCATAATATCCTCTTTGAGATACAAAATAGTATTGTTTAATGGCTTAGTGATATTGTCATAATTATAGGCATCTGTATAAACATCTAAATAAATTCCAGAAACATTTTCTTCCTCAAAGAGAATTTGACATTGCTCGATTAATGTCGGATTTAAATTCCAAAGTGTGTCACTTCCAGCAGAATAATCGGGATTATCAAATTTATTTGCATAGTAAGAAGTAAGATCTGAAGCAGTATCATTCACTTTTTGAGGTCTAGAGGTACAAATTGATTGTATTTCTTGCTTAGATAACAGGGCACCACCACAATTCTCTAAACCTAACAAAGATAGCCTTTCCGAATGATTGCTTAAAGACTGAAAGACAATCATCCCCAAAAATACAAGTCCAAGAATCAAGAATAATAAACCAAAGATTCTATAAAAAGTATAGATTTTTTTGCCAGGTTTCCAAGTTCCAAAACCAAATTTTTTCATTGACCATATTTGATATTTGACAAACAAATTAGGTTTTAGTGTGAAAAACAAACCGATTAAAATAAAAGGCACAGCTATAAACCACAAAAAAGAAGCATCACAAGGAACTAATTGATGATTTATGTAGCAATTCATTTCTATTTTAATATTGTGCCGCGGTATATAAATGTTTTTATTCATTCGAGTGCAGAACACTCTAATTTATCAATAAGTTTTTAAAGATACTTCTAATATAAAGTTATTATGTTGTTCAAAAAAGGAATGAAGCAATATGGAACTATAATTATTTTAACTATAGTTAGTATCTTTGTAGAACTATATTCTCTTATATTCGCATTAACTTATAATGGTGGACTAGGACTATTAGTAAATCCAACTACTGATAGAGTTTATCCTCTTTTCCAACAGATTACGTTAAATTATGCTCCTGCAATTGCTCCATTTATATTATCTTTAATTATTTTTGCAACTGTAATTTTTATTTCTCTATCTTTCATAAAAGGTAAATCCAAAACTAATAAGACTAGTGATTTATCAATTAAAATTATGACATGGGCTTTTTCCCTGTTTTTAATAGCCTCTGCTATTGTTTTGCTTCTTAGCCCTCCTCTATTTCAACTTATTTCTATGCCAGAGGGTGTTGGATGGCTTTTACTTTTTGCTTCATATGGGATTTCATTTGCTTATTATATCCTTGGCATTATCTCATTTATTCTTCTCGTTATTGGATTTATGAAAGGTAAGAAATAATTCTTCTCTTTTTCTCCTAATTCCTTAGCTATTTTTATTCTTTAAAAAAATCTCTATCTTATTTGTAGTCTATATCTTCTACGCCTAGCTTTTATTTTCCAAGTTTTAAGCTCTCTTTATTTTTTACCATTTTGTGCATCCTATGCAAGTTTAATTTTCGAAAGATTTATATACTACTATTTAGTGACTAACATTATGAAAGATATTTCAAGAATACTAACCACTGTAGGAATATTAACGACAGAAACGATAGAGGATAAATTTTCTACTGTAGCCAGGGCAGTAAGTAAATATCTTGATTCACAATCTGAAGGAATCCTTTATGAAGTTGAAGTTGCTAAAGCTCTCGCTAACTTACGAAATGATAGGAAAAGTAACTTAACCGAAGGAGATATACAAAGACTAACAAAACCTAGAATTAATACACACTATGACTCCCTAGGAGTTAAGTCTATGCAAATTCAGGAAGCTATAGAATTTACATTGGGAACCTTGGGCGCAAATACGGTTCTAGAAGTTAATTATCAACATGCTAAAGTAGCAAGACCTCAAAAAATAGATAATCGCCTTATTCTTTTTAAACAAGATGACAAACTCAGTCAATATATTCAATCACGCCTTTCAGGACCAGTACAAACAAAAGTAGTTTATTCCTTTTCGGCTCCAGACAGTATCTTAACTGTGAGAAATGATAGCGTATCACAAAGAGCATTTGAAACTATGAAATCCTAGTTTAAATTTTCCCCTCAATTTTCCTCGCCATCCTAGACGTTTCTATCTTGGGTTTCAACGAAAACTAGAATTTACTTAAATATTACTTTAACTAACTTAAACTTACTAAAACCATACTCTCAAACTACAAAGTGTATAGTATATTATACACTTGAATGTACCTAAGTGTATAGCACGTTATACATCACCCCACATCACTTAGAGAAATTTACAATTCTTTAGTGCTAATAGTTTTTTCAAATCGGGTTGCTTCTATTTTATCACTATTACTATCATCTATCTTATAAGATATGTCTGAATCATAAGAAACTGCAATATATCCTTTTTTATTTATAAGAAACCAGATAATTTGTTCATAATATTCTGGCAGACAATCCAAATGATATCCTTTACCTAGATAATCTCCTTCTTTTAACTCTTTACCAAGTAAACTTATTGCAAAATCTTTTGCTGCAACTAAATCTTTTTCAAATTCATCTCTTTCAACTTCTTTACCGAGTAAAATCTCTTCGTGATCTCCTTCGCACCAATCATATTCAATCTTAAACAATTTAAACTCCATTTTCAAGTAACCACTTCCAAACAGGTTTAATAATAATTTTATTTCCCTCAACGATAAATTCATCCTCTTGATTATTGGTTAATATTAATCCTTCTTTTAGCTTGAATTCATTCATAGCATTAACTAAACCATTAATCTCTCTTTCTTTATTTTCTTCATTAAAATCAAAACAAACTTGAATTGCCTTAGTTACTTTTTCCATTTCCTTTATTATAAAATCGCATTCATTTTTATCTTGAAAATAAAAGATTTCCTTAAAATGTCTTCTTAATTCTAAAAATACTAAATTTTCTAGCATCTTACCATTATCTTTAGAAAAAGAAGCTGAATTATTATACGAAAAACCATTATCGATTGAATAAATCTTCTTTGGACTCATCTGCTGTTTTCTATAAGAATAACTGAATTTTGGTAACGTAAATACTAGATAGGCATTTTCAAAATAAGAAATATAATCTATAACACTTTGTACAGACTTTATATTAAACATTGTTTTTATAGAATTATAAGAGAATTCCTTTCCAACATTACTTATAAGATATATTACTATTTTATTTAATATCACCGTATTCTTTATTCCAAATCTAATTGCAATGTCTTTCATCACGACATCAGATAGAAGAGAATAAAGAATTGAAGGATTTTCTTTTTTTAGATATTCTGGAAATCCTCCTTTATGGAGATACTCTTCAAAAGAGTTTAGCGAGGGTTTTTCTTGCTTAAACAATAAAAATTCTTTAAATGAAAAAGGAAACATCTCAATTTGCAAATTTCTACCCGTAAGCTTAGTTCCCAGCTCTTTACTTAACAAAGACGCATTTGAGCCAGTCAAAACTACTTTTTCTTTTTTATCTATGAGGTATCTAATAAATTTTTCCCATTTTTCTATGTTTTGAATCTCATCCAGAAAATAGACTCCTCCCTTCCCAAAAATTTCATTCATTAAAATTTCTACTCTATTAAAATCTGAAAGTTCAAACCCCTCTAGTCGTGGATCTTCAAGATTAAGATAATATGCTCTTTTTTCCTTTTTTAACATTTGATGAAGAAAGGTGCTTTTACCACATCGCCTTATTCCTGTAATTATTAATGCAAAAGAATCTTCGATTTTCACATCGGTCTCTTTTTCTCTAGTTATTCCCAATTCTAGACGATTTAAATTATCTTTTTGAGAGAGAATTACTTCTTTTAAAATATTGCTTGCAATCATATTTTATCTAGATATTGTAGATATTTAAACCTTTCTATTGACAGTAGAAGCTTATTTCTATTAGCAGTAGAAGCTTTGTAACCAGTCAAAAAACGTTACCATTTGGGCAGTAAAATATAAATATTATATACACTATAAAAATATTAATATGCACCTTTTAGGCAGTAAATATCTATTTTTTAGATACCATTCGGGCAGTAAAGACTTGCCCGACATGTCTTCTAATTTTCCTCGCCATCCTAGACGTTTCTATCTTGGGTTCTCTGCAGGCTTTTTAATATTTTTCAGTCAAACCACCGACCGGTCGGGGTGAGCAAAACGCTCTTGAATTAATTGTTATCGCAACAACAAAAATGAGAAAATTACAAGTGCATTTTGCGAATAGTGTAGGCGACCTCTGCAGGCTTAATCTTCCGTAATTGCCCGAACATACGTCTCTACCTTTCGAGTTGCGCTTTCTTGTCTAGAATTTCGATCTTCTTCTTCACTTTCTTTTTTACGCTTATACTTTTGCGCCCGAAGATATCTTGCGAAAATCTTAACTTCCTTAGAAAACTTCGACAAAAAGATAATTGCCACAATAAATATTACCCACATTAGGACTTTCAAAATTGTCGAATCCATATATAGATCAATTAGCCCAACAATTTTATTGGCTAGAAAAATAGAAACACTTTGGAAAAATTGCAAAATAGTTAACACACCAAAAACACAGAAAGAAATTGCCAGAGATGCTCCTTGCGAGAATGTTGTCACATCTCTTAAAACTTCATAAATAGTAAATATATACTTTACTAGGAAAAACCAAATAACCAAAACTAAAATAAAGAATAAAGATAATTCCGGAGCCATTCCCACAATATATTCTAAAGTAGGCGTTGTATATGGAGAAACTTTTCTATATCCTGCAATCACTTCCTTAAACCCTGTTTTATTCTCCAAAATAGCAGTCAACCTTTGTTTTAAGAAAGCATCTCGCACTTCTTGATTCGTTAAAGTCTTTTGAGTATTCTCCACCTGAGAAGTAATGTTTTGTACTCGAGCATCTACCGAATTAAATTGCTTATCGATAGCACCCGTATCCAGCGCAGAAACAAATCCTACTAAAACTAAGACAAATAACAAAAATACTAACCACCTACTATTTTGCATAAAAACTAAAACAATTACGGATTTATAATACTAACGAAAATATTGACCTCCCCCAGAGTTTTGTTTTAGTCAGATATTTAGATTATTTTTTCAAGATTTACTCTTGAAAAAATAGCAATTTTTGCATCGAAGATGCCGTTTTTGGGAGAAGTTCAAAAAACTTCGGACAAAGCCATAATATCAATAAATATAAAAACTAAACTAAAGATAACTAATTATGAAGAGTGGACAAATAATATCGATTTTCTTACTAGCTATTTTCTTAACTAACTTATGTGCTGCGGAGAATACAACAGTAATAACGCAAACAAACAATACTTCAAACCCAATAGCTAAATTTATGCAAACCGCAGTAAGTTCAGAGTCATTCAAATTCATCGGAGCCCCAGTACAAATAACCTACCAAAATCTAATTATTTACCTGTTATTTGTTCTAATCGCATATATAATTATTGCCGATATCCTTAACAGCGTTAATTTATTTGATAAAAAATGGATTTCTAATGCTATCGGTTTAATTGTAGTCCTTATCGGAGTTTATTCTGGTAAAACGTATGAATTAATAATAGTAGTTACTAAAGTTGGATTTACCAGCATATTTGCCGCAGCAGCCACACCATATATTGTACTAGGAGTCTTAGGAACATACTTAATAGTTAGAACATTCATAAGAATTGTAAAAAAGAGCGATAGAATAAATAGAGATAAAATAGAGGCAGAAGCTGAACGACTGAGAACCCTCCGAAAAGTCCAGGACATAGAAGCAAGAGCCGAAGGAATCTAATAGTCAAACAAAACTTCAGACATTAAAGTAAACTAAAGTCTAAATAATAAAAAAATTAAATTCCCTTAAAATAAAAAGGGAAGAAAAAAGAAAAAAACCTCGAAAACGAGGTTTGTAAATTATCCTAAAAAGTACTGGGATCCAAAAGCCTACTAAGAGCTTTGATTTTTGCCTCAATTTTCTTAACTTCTTTAGCATCGCCGGCAACAGCAGCTTTAGCAGTTTGCAAATCAGCAATCTTAGCTATAACTCTTGCCTTTTCTGTATCATCTATGCTTGCAGTAATTTTTTCATACTTGGCCTTTTTGAAGAACTTTTGTATAGTTCCATCCATTAAGAAAAGTACAACACATACCACAATAATAGCAATATATACCCAGAAAAATCTATTCCATACAGCTGCATCATTCCAAGCTTTAACAAATAAAGCAAGCATTACAACAGCGTATACTGTCCACGATAACTTTCTAACAGCACTTGACTCAGTAGACCTTATTATTAAAGTAGCTACAACGACGAAAGGCACAATTAAGAATAACGCACCTACAAGCCCCTGAGAGCCCAGAGTGAATGCTTTTAATGCTTCAACAGGTATAAATCTAGTACCGACTAAAGCTACGATTGCAGCTATAGCCCAATTTATTCCTTCCTTATCCTCTCCAAATATTTTCATGGGACTAAGAATCCCAGCTACAACTAAAAGTGTAAGCAAGAAAGCCATCCATGTAACAAAAGAAGAATCAGCATCGACATTATGCTTATCTCCAAAAAGAAGCTTTGTTGCAGGAGAAATTGCGCTCATCACGTTATCAATTCCACCTTGAACAGAAGACCCCCAAGTAGAAGCAGCGCTAACCATGCTAATTGCGAAAACAGAAACCATTAAGATTGCTAAAAAAGCAAAACTTATTTTTTTACTATTCATATTAATTAAACCCCCTTTCAAGTCTATATAAAATCTATTCGATTTCATTAAATAACTTAGCAATTCATCCTTTATAAAAATTGTTGTTTTGAAGTATTCAACGAGAAACCAAAAAACAAAAAAATCACAAGATATTTAAATAAACCTTCCGAACAATTAGTAAGGTGATTATATGAACGCAATAATAGGCTACATTCTTTCAGGACTAGGAATAGTTACACTTGCACTTTCACAAGAAAAAGTGAAGAGCGGTTTATCAATTACATTTCTAAACGCATTATCCCCAAAAGTTTTGCTAGCCGTTGGAGGAGTTTTAGTAATTGCAGGACTAGGAGTTTTGATAGCCTCAAATAAGTCAAGCGGTTCGAGCATACCTCAAGAAAAAGAAGAAGTACCAATCTATGAAGGCGAAGGAAAACACAGAAAGATCGTAGGTTATAGAAAAGGTTAAAAAAATTATATTAGGCTATTGAATGTTTAAACAACATCTTTTGTTGTGCCATCAACTCTTTCATCTGAACATCATAATATTTTCGGTCAATAACCTTGTTAGTTAAATCAGTAGCTAACGCCTGCATTCTTCTTCTTATAGCAATTTCAGCATCCATTAGCGTGGCCTTGCCTGACTCTCTAACTTTATTCCACAACATAATCCTATTTATTGTTCCATCAGCAAGCAAGAAAAAGAATGCAATCAATGCAGTCCAAATATAAACTTGCCCATAAAATTGATTCTCAGCAGTAGCATAAAGACCAACGTAAACACACATAAAGAATACCCATCCAACTTTTCTAACTGCAGCCTGAGTAGGGGCTATTCCCATTAAAAAGAAGAAGTATATAACAAAAGGAATAAACGCAGTTAGTGCAATTCCAAAAACCTGATAGGACATTAGAATAGTATTTATCCATTGAAAGTCAATATATCTAACCGAAAGTAGAGGAACAACGATAGAAAGAACAATAACTACATTTTTTTGATTTTCGAAAAAAGGTGCTTTAACAAGTGCAACGAAAGTAATAGATAAAATAATTATAAAAAATAAAAATCTTTCAAATAACATATAGCCAGTGTAATCATAACCGCCGAGGAAAAACTGTGCAATTGGTTGAATTTGGTAAGCTATACTGTCAATTGACCCTACAAAACTATACCCATATGCCGATACAAAATTTAAAACAAATAAAGATAAAAATAAAGCACCTACAAAAGATAAAAATATTTTTTTATTATTTAGCATGTTGATTTAAAGAATATGAGATTTATAAATTTAGCTAAACGCTTTCATCTTATCCTTTAACTGTGCTAAATCATTGTGATATGCCTTTATTCCTGTCTGACCCAATCCACCACCAGGTATTCTTCCATGATAACTATCTGCTCCACCATTGTTTACTGCAAATTGAAATTTGCCGTGACACTCATCCATCTGATCATTTAATACAACTATAAGCTTCTTATTAGCAATCTCTACATTTTTACCTACTTTCGCAGAATTAAGCCATTTCTGTATAGTTCCATCGAAGAATAACATAAGTAAACCTATCAGAGCAGTCCACAGATAAATTTGATAATGTGTTCCATCAGTAGCTATTGACTCAGCAGTATTAGATCTAGCATAATATAGGAAAATAAAGACTACAGTAAAAAAGATCCAAGCAATCTTTCTACCAGTTTTATTAAAATCCTTAACTATCCAAAAGAACAACACAAATGGAAGACCTGCAGAAATTGCAATACCAAAGACGGAATAAGGTAAAAGTATTGTGATTAGCCATTCAGCACTCAAAAATCTAACAGCTAGTAAAGAAACAGAAACAGAAACAACCCACAAAGCCCATTTATGATCATCATCGTTAAAAAATCCAATTTTCTTTAAACTTATAAAAACTACAGAGAACACAATTAATAAAATTAGCAAAGCCATAGAAAAGAAATCATCGAACTTAAAACTATTATTCGTATCATTAGTCATATCCCAGCCAAGAAGATATTCTAAAACAGGTTGAATGGTTTTAAATCCAGACTTAAACATGTCCGTAAATGGGTCTGAACCGACAACATTTCCAGTAATAACATTACCCGTCATCCCTTTATACAAGAAAAACAATACAGCCAAAAGAAGTAAAATACCGATAGCATACCAAATCCAAGAAGAGCAGTTATTAGATTTTTTTTCAACTACCGTTCTAGAAACAGGTTTAGAAACAGGTTTAGAAACCACCTTCTTTTTCACACTCAATTTCTTTTTTGGCATATCCTAAATAAAAATAACTACTATAT
>JBAXEZ010000021.1:0-16017 GCA_037140195.1 archaeon | reverse complement strand
TGTTTCCTGAAACTGAACTTTCAAAGAGAGGGAACTCTATGTTCCTAATCTTCGACTCAAGATACTATCCTGCATCAAACGCAGAAGTAACTAATGGCGATAATATTTACTTTGGTGGTTTAACTTTTCCACTTTCTAGAGGAAGAACTCTTGCGGAAGAAGAAGCAACCTATCTAAAAAGAAATTCAAAATCAATTTTAGAAGAGGTGGCAAAAATAGAAAAGCAAGTAGAAAAGACGGAAGAAGCAAATAGTCTTTTGCAACAGTTAAGTACAGTTTCAGAAATTAATTTTTTCTTAAAAAATATTGCTAGAGAAGACAATCCTTTACAAAGAACAACAACCTACATTCCGGTTAATCTTTCGGAGCTGCCAACTGGAGATTTTTCTCTAGATAATATTTCTATTATGCCAAATATAGTTTCTGAAAACTTTTTAGCAGTAAACTCAAGACTTTATCCAATAAGGGGAATTGACAAGCCCTCAATAGTATATTTTGGAGGGAGTCATTATACTCTTGGCAGAAGTACCTTAACATTAGCTGAAGCAGAAAAACAATTTCAAACACGTCTTGCCCAAGAATTAAAGTTAAGAGCTATCGCACGTTCAAGCAAATGTCGCGAGATTCATCAGGAAATAGAAAATTTGAAAGGCGAAAATGACCTTTTAGTAAATCAATTAGGCGTGAGAGTAACTCCCTATTCATATGAGTCCGGAAATGAAGGATATGATCTCACATTAAGAAGAATTTACGCACCCCTTATACCTCATTACAACTACACAAGTGAGAAAAGTTATTCTGTCGGTCAAAGTGCTGTGTCATTACCTCTCAATAAGGGAGTATTGGGGACTGACTTAAAATTTGTAGAAAGACAAAACGCAAATAGTCCTTTTAGTATACATCCACACGCAAATTGTTATGGAGATTTAAAACTGCACGGGCCTACAATGGAAGATCACATAATCTATCTGCGAGAAGCAGTAACTACTGTTGAAGATAAGCAAGCATTCTATCAACTAACTTCAACAAGTAGCGACAGTTCGGAGAGTGGTTATTAAAATGGAATATCAATTACAAAAACTCACAGAGAACTTTACTAGTATTCCAATCACTGCCAGCTGTCTTGAGAAAATCAAAACTTACGCAAAATTATCTGGGAAACGAGAAATCTATGGATTTTTACTGAACCCTCAAGCGTACACTGATGGAATAGTGAGCCGAACAATAATTGCCCAGCAACAAGCAGTAACCGGTTCAAGCGTTACTTTAGATCCAGATGCTGCTGCACTTTCTAAAGTAGAAATAGAAAACATGGGAATGAAAGCAATTGGTTTTTGGCATAGTCACGCAGGATTTGGCACTTTTCACTCTTCAACAGATGACGACAATATGGAAAGATTATATCGAGACATTACACAGAATAACGAAGAAACAGTACCTGAGGATCGAGGTAATTTTAGATATATGGATCAGGCAAACGGCAGAATGGTTTACAGAGTTGGAGGTTTGGAAGTTGCAATAAAATTAAAAGATCCCGAAAGGTCTTGTGAACGAAGAATACTAACGCCAGAATCAATAAACTTCCCTAAAAATTCAAACTTAGAAATGATTGCTGGCAAAAATATTGGTATGTATTTAAGAGATGGAGCTGTTATTTTACAATTGGACAACATAGACAAATTTACTGTTTCTACTTTTAAATCTCCAGAAGACAACGCTCTTGGTTTAGCATATTCCCTAGTAGTTAACGAGGGAGGATCAGAATATGGTGAAATTGCCGCAGTAAAATGGTGTAGCAAATGTGAGGAAACTAGTGTTAACATTCACAAGAAGTGTACAACAAAAATAATCGATGACTCTAAAGAACCGACCGAAGTATTTTCGGTAGACAAACTTGGAGAGGAAATAAGAGAAAGAACTAAACACGCACGGTTCTTTAGATAATGGAAACTTCAGAAAGATATGACCGACAAACAAGAATTGCTGGATGGAATCAAAAGAAATTAGACGAGAGTTCTATTTACGTAATTGGTTCAGAAAGACTTTCTGATTTCCTACTTGCAGATTTACTTTCCCTAGGATTTGGAAAAATTTATAGAGTGGGCCAGAGTGACTTCTTCCAGTTTCAAGAAATTAATCCGGATGTAGTTCTAGATCAAGCAGACGAAAAAATAATAACGAGTCCAGAAGCAGATAGGATAATTACTCCTGAAAACCCCCAAACAATTGTCGTAGATTGTACAAATGATCCCGTATCTAAGTTTTTTTCTTCTAGAGTGTCAAAGATAAAAGGACTAAAATATTATTCTGCTTCATCTAGCCAGAACTCATTTTCTTTTACCTCTCTTAAACATGAAGGCGAACTGATGCAATATCACCAAGAAACAAATTGCGATCAGGGATTACTCAACAGCATGATTTGTAGTGCGATTTTAGCAGACGAAATAAGAAAACACTTAATGCCCTTGAAAACCGATTTAGTTCTTCCAGAATATGAGAAGACAATGGATGAACCGGGAAAGCTTGAAAAGAAAGTTATTCAAATAGGTGCAGGCGCGACAGGAACCTTCGCAGGAATTGCCTTAACTTCTCTTGGTGCTGATGTTTTATTTGTCGACTATGATACTGTAGAAAAAAGTAACTTGAACAGACAATTTTTATTTTATAATAGCATTGGCTTAAACAAAGCAAAAGCTTTAGCCGAAAAAACCAGAGAGTTCGGTTCAGGAAAAATAGGTTTTCTTGAGAAGAAAATAGGTCCTAATTTTCAACCAAAAGGATTTGATTTTATCTTATCTTGCGTAGATAATAATGATGCAAGAATTTATATGAACGAAGCTTCAACAAAATCCGGAACTCCGTTACTTAACTGCGGTTCAAGTATCTCGGGTTGTTCTGCGGGAGTTTATTCTCCGGGAAATACTGCATGTTTATCTTGTCAAGTGGGCTTGTCTGAATTTTTAGAAAAAAAGAATCCTACAAAACGAGCCGCAGGAGACTGTTTTAATCCAAGTTTAATTATTCCAAATCAAATAGCTGGTGCTTTTGCTATTAAAACAGCGTATGACGCACTAAAAGGAAATTATTCTTCCTGGGAGTTTCAATCCGGGCTAGGCGTGGAGGACACTGCAATCCATCACACCTGTTTTGCAGGTTGTAAAAATAAAAATGACTGACATACTAGATGAACTACTAGCGAAAAAACCAGACAACACAAAAATGAACAAATTAATAGATGACTTACTAACACAAAAAACGGAGAACGGCAAAAAGCCCTTACAAGTTCCTGGACTCTCTTTTATACATCCTATGCACGAAGCTGCTGTTGCTTTTTTTCAAAGAAATGTTAGCAGCGGTCAAATCTGCCAGATATTTGCAAAGGATGAAAATAGTTTGCGAAAAGCAATTGCTCTAGAAGTGTTAGCAGATAATTTAGATCCTCAGAAAAAAGCTCAAGCATTAGCTAAAGTTGGGGCTGGAGGAAATCTAAACGAAATAGTTGATCTTATGGCTTTGTCTTACGCTGAAGGAAGAAGAGTTCATAATGGAAACGTGATAAAAGAAGTTCATGTACCAACAGGAGACAGCGGAAAATATTTTGTAGAAGCGGTAAGGCAACTGGGGGCAAATCCTATCTATATGGAGGGGACAAAAGCAGACGGTCTTAGAGCAAAGGCAACAGAGATTGAAAAGAAAACTATTAGAAAACGAGTTCTAAAAGCACTTACTATTGGAACTTTAGTTGCAGCAACAGGTATTTACATTGTTTATAACGCAAGAACTATGGGAGCAAACCAAACAAAAATTGCTGGTTTGGAAAAAGATTTGAAAGCCTATTCAAATGTGGTTTATAGAATGCCGGCTAAAGAATCCATAGATTTTATGACTAATTATAAAATTGAACAAGGAAGATTAAAATAAAATCTTAAATCTTTTTCCGTTACCTTTTTAACCCCCTTTCTCATTACCTAACCATGAAGGACATAATAAAAATAATTTTATGCAATTTAATTGGCGTAATAGCAATTATTTTTGGATGTTATTTATATGCAATACATCACGAATTTTATACAATTCTCATCGGAGTTATTGGATTAATTTTTGTTCTACGCGCAATGAAACTGCAGAAACAAATCAGAATACCTAATAAGATTATCTCTGCAAAGAAAAAGAAAAAGTAAATTATTTGTTTTAATTTTTAGTAGTGATTTTTTGCATAAAGTTTTAAATAGTTATAAATAATATATTTTTTATGACACACGATGATGTAGACCATCCTGAAGAAGATGCCGCTTACGCAGGCGGAAGTGGAGGAGGTTGCGGAGCAGCAATAGGTATTGTTGCACTGATAGCTGGTGTAATTTTTCTAGGTACTAAATGTAATAGTGATGGTTTGTCTAAAGACAAATGTGTTCAATGCGGTCGTAATTATACTTACTATGCAAGCGAAAGAGGCCAACCTACGCGACACCCCTCACATGCAGAGGCATACGATGAACATTTTAGAGCATACAGCCATCGTCGTTAAATTCTTATGGCCTATTTTTATATAAATCTTTAAATATACTGTTAATCTCTAAATATTATGACATTCGACGATTCAGATTCAGGTAGCGACTCTAGTCCTTCGGACATTGGTTGTAGCGGGGATTCAGACCACGGATATCAAGGACATTCATATGGATTCTCAAGCGATTATCCTGATGACGATTCTACTCCAACGGAAAACTCTTCAAGAAGTAATGATTCATCATCTGGAATTTTAAAGGCAATAGCAGGTATAGGATTAATAGGGCTGTGCACATTTGGAGGAGTTAAGACATTAAGTTATGCAGAAACCCAACTTCAAATAAGAGATCCTAGCAGGGCAGCTTACGGGGGCAACATTATTGCTCCAGTTATAGGTGGCTTAGGCGGTTTGCTTATTAGCGGTACAGCCTTATTTCTATATTCAGTAAGAAAAAGATAAACAAACAATTCTGTTTATCTTATATTGATTTTTAGTTCCTTCTACTGGCTATTGCTCTTATCTCAGTCGCTTCTACTGAAGTATCAATTCCAACACGAGCCCCATACATTTGAGCATTTCCTAAACAAACATTTGTAAAATACATATCTTTTTTCTCTGCATACTTTCTTGCTTTTTCAAGTTGCACAGGAACTGCTTTTGTGTAAGCAAGATGACGTATATGTATAAGTTCATTTGGAAGAAATATCCCTACTTCATTTCCATATTGCTCAGCACGTGTTAAACAAGATTCTACAATACCGGCCTCTCCCTCTTCTGCATATTTTCTTGCATTTTTAATATCTACTGGATAAGTATTGGTATATGCGATTATTTTTATCTCAGCTGTTTCGGTAGAAATATCAACTCCAATATGATCCGCATATATTTTAGCATACTCTAAGCAAGCTTCAGCAATACTTGCTTCCCCAGATCTAGCATATTTTCTAGCATTTTTAAGTTGCACGGGAACTGCTTTAGTATAGGCAAGTCTAAGCAAGTTAGGGGCGCGAGAAGAAGTATCTATCCCTACTCGCCTGCCATATTTCTGAGCATTTCCTAAACAAACTTCTGTAAGGGCTGCATCTCCCTCAATAGAATATTTTTTTGCATGTCCTAAACTTTCTCTGGCCATTCCAACATTCTCTTCAATAGAAGGGTCAATACTTCCCAAAGCTCCAGATTCCAACCATTTTAGTCTAAATCTATTTTCTCTTAATTTGCTTTGATTAACCATAAAAAACTAGGAGGTTTTTACTTTTTAAACTTTTGGTGTAGTCTTTTTGAAGTAGTATCTATCCAAATGTTTATAAATCTTAAATTCGGGAAATTAACATGACAAACCAAAACAAAAGTCAATTAGAAGAATCATTAAATCCTATAAGTAATCCTCAATCAGGACATATGAGTTTTCTTATGGTTGTAACTCCAATATTAGCAACAAGCCTTGTGGCTCCAGCAACTATGGGCTTTAATATGGCTACGGGCCATAACATAGGTTATGTAGCTCCGGTATTAAGTACACTTATACCTGCAGCCATGGCAGCATGTGGCTATAAATTTAATTATCTTTCTGGTAAAGGGGATCCGTTCAGCGATGACCGTAAAATTCCTACTCCTTTAAAAAACGGAGCAAAATATCTTGCTATCGGCTCAGCAGTACAAGCAGCATCCTTTTGTATTGGATATGGTCTTGGATGTTTGCACAGATAAATTCACTTCAACAATCTTTTTAATCTCCAAGTTATTGTCAAATCAATGAAAGAGGCATATGTAGTTTTAGATATTGAAACAACTGGTCTGTCTAGGCACTCACACAGAATAACTGAAATCGCAGCCGTTCGAGTAGAAAACTTTCAGGTCGTAAAAAAATTTGAAACATTAATTAACCCGCAGATTCCGATTCCGTCATTTATTACTTCTCTCACAGGAATTTCGGATTCAATGGTTAAAGATGCTCCAGTAATAGGGGAAGTTATGCCGACATTCATGAAATTTGTCAAAGAAGCACCATTTGTAGCCCACTGCGCAACATTCGATCATGGTTTTCTAAAACATAACGCACAAGTGCATTTATCCCAAGAACTAACCAACCCTAAAATCTGTACAATGAAACTCTCCAGAAGACTAATTCCCGAGCTAAGAAGCTATAAACTTTCTTCCGTTTGCGAACATTTCAACGTTAAAAATAGCGCAGCTCACAGGGCAATGGGCGATACGGAAGCAACAAGTAAGATTTTCAGCAAACTCCTAACACTTATGAAAAAGCAAGGGATTGAAAAAAGAGAACAAGTTTTGAATTTTCAAGATTCTAAAATAAAAAGATAGAAATATTTTTTCGGTTGCCAGTAGTGAATTTTATCATAAAGGCTTAAAAACAATTTACCTCTGTAGATAACATGGCTAAAGCACCTCTTGGTTGTCCATCTCACTCTGAAGAAGAACCATTAATGGGAATTGACTTAGTAAATGGATTTACTTATCTGGGCAAATCATCATCAAGATTCGGAGATAATGTATATATTCTACATGACTACGTCGTGTTACCCACTTCAGACCTGGGAAACATTGAAGACCGTTATAGATCCAAAGATCGATCCGCAACCTCTCCGGGTATCGTAAGAATCGATGCCGACAAAGGATTAGCAATAAGAATTGGGCGTCCGGGATTTAATTAAAGAATCTATTTGTTTAGATTACAAGTAGTGAATTTTCTCATAAAAGCTTAAAAACAATTTTAACTGAAAAATATTATGGGATTAGACTCATGCGATGACCGGCCACGGGCACAGCCAGTAGAAAGATTACTGGGAATTGATTTACCAAATGGTCTTACTTACATTGGTAGAACAACCTGTAATCCTGGAAATTCAACTATCTATCTAAATGACTATATAGTTGTAGAAAGTATGGCCGTAAGGAGTGATATCTCCTCACTATATAATGCTCATAATACAAAAATAAGAAACGAATCTTTACGAATAGACTGGAAAGAAGGGCTAGCAATGAGAATTGGCCAATTTATGTCAGAGATTAGAGACAATCCTTCATCATAACTTTAGAAACTGAAATTTCTTCTCTTCAATTCTGCTGCTAACTCAAAAGCAGAATGTTCCAGCGAACCAGATCTAAAAATACAAGGATCATTTTCTATTTTTTCAACCCAATTTCCTTCCGCATCCTGCGAGTAAGGAACTATAGACATATCCTTTGCACCAGCATTAGGGAATTTGCATAAAGTAGGATGTTCTTGTTTTCTACTTTGATGTACTCGATAGGATTTCAAATGAGGAGGCGTAGGTAAATAAACTAAAAATCCGTGCCAATTATCTTCTACTCTAACTCCTCCTATATTAACTACATGAACCTCATCGGTGTATCCATACTGAATTTCCATTAAATACCCCTACTAGATGCAATATTTAAATCTATACGCGAGAATTTCACTACTTTAAATTAATTCTCTTCATCTAAAAATATTATTAAAAAATAAAAAATCCCTCGTAAACATGGAATACATAGAATTATAAATAAAAAAAAGTTAAGATTAGTATGCACAGCGGAAAATATTCAATAATTGCAGACCCTAATTCTCCTAACTGGAACTTTGCAGACAAAATCTTTAAAATTCTCTCAGAAAAATCTTCGGATTTTGAAATGAATAAAATAGACATAAAAAGATTTAGGGACGGAGAAATAAAAACAAAAATTGAACTGAACATAAGAGGTAAATGTTGTTTCTTTATTCATGACTCTTCAAAAAGTCCTGCAGAATGGTTTTTAGAACTCGCTTTAATAAACCAGGCAATGGCAAAATCTTCTGCAAATGAAATAATCGACGTTATTCCCTATCTGAAATTTTCAAGACAAGATAGAAAAGATGAATCTAGAGTAGCAATAAATGCACAAGTTGTAGCAAATCTTATAGATAAACATGCAGGGGCAGTACTAACCTTGGATGTGCACAACCCTTCAATTGATGGATTTTATCAAAAAAGATTCGATAACTTATATTCCTTTAAAACATTAATAGATTATTTAAAATTGAAACATCCAGAAATAATTTCAAATTTAGTTGTTATGAGTCCAGATGCTGGCGGAACAGAAAGAGCAAACGCGTTTGCGAGAAGATTAGGAATAACTGAAATAGCTATAGGTTACAAACGAAGAAAAGTCGCTGGAGAAGTTGATAGTTTAAGAATAATTGGAGATGTTAAAGGTAAAAATGTTTTTCTTATTGATGATATAGTGGACTCTGGAAATACGTTAATTAAAGCTTGTCAAGCAGCTAAAGAACAGGGTGCAGAAAAAGTATATGCCTATTGTACTCATGGATTATTCACAGAAGGAATAGACAGAATTGCAGAGAACCTAGATTTATTTTTTGTAGGAGATACATTAGCCCAAAAGTCCCATCCAAAGCTAGAAATCGTATCATTTGCACCATTATTCGCAGAAGCAATCTATAGAATCAGTAAAGGGGAAAGTCTTTCAGAACTTTTTAAATAAAACCTACTTAATGGAGTCAATCTTTTTCCCTTTAAACTCAAATATCGGGTAGTAGTAAACTGTGACATTTATCAAATTATTTTTTATTGAAAGCACGTGCTTTTCCACTTCATCTTTAATGTGAAATGTTTCCTCCACTTGAAGTCGTTCTTTGTAACTTCTTTGTTTCAACATTTCAAGTCTTTCAGTCGATTCTCGGATAGTTCTTATAATAATATTTCTATCCCTTTCATATGATGTATGCCTAAGTTTGCTCTGTAACAATTTTATTTTATTCGCACAAGTCTCAACTTCTTCGTCCTTCTCTTTAATCTGCTTATGATAATGATTTTTAACTCTGAACAACTCTTTGTCCAATTTACCTTTAAGAAGCACCTTCAAAGATTTGGTTTCCTTGTTTACTTTTTCATCTAGATCATTCTTAGCAATTTGATATTGTTCAGTCAAATCTAAACTGGGAACTTCTTCTTTATCTCCTTTTTGTGTTTTAAATTTAGAAAGATTTACTTCCGAAATCTTTCCATCCTGAATAATAATCTTACTCATTGATTGTTTTTTATCATTTAGATACTGATATACAGATAAAAATGAGAATTCATACAAAAATCCAAATCCTTTTTGTTTAGCTTCAGAATATTTTTTATCAAGTTTTATGGGAATCTTTAGTAAACTAGTTTGTCCTTTGTCACTAAGGTAATCCCGTATAGCGAGCATAAAATAGCTTCCCTGCATTATCAATTCCGAGTCCTTAATTTTATTATGTGTTTCTATATCAAAGACGAATCTATATGGTTCAATTTTCCCCACGAACTTTTCAAATCCTAAAGGAACATTACTCACTGTTAACACTCCGTCTTTGTCTTCAACCTTTGCATCTTTGAAAAATTCTAATAAAAAGTTTTTTGGATTGGGTTCGATTTTCATTTGTCTAACAACTCCGATGTATATTTTTTAGTTTGTTCATATTCACTAATTCCCTTATTTATTTCTTTTCCAACCTTATCTACTTCCATGGCAAATCTAGTTAAATTATTTTTCGAATCTAAAAATGCATGCATAAGTTTTTCCTCAAACTTGCTGGAACCTGTGTTTCCACTAGAATCTAGCCCCATATTGAATAAGATAATAGGCAATTCACCCATAATTAAGCCAATACAACACATTTTATTGATAATTAAGTCAACTACATGCTCTTCCATGGTTCCTTTGGTAGCTAAATTATAAACGTAGATATCTTTCTTCTGACCAATTCTATCTAAACGTCCAATTCTCTGTTCAACAGCCATTGGATTCCAAGGTAAATCATAGTTTATTATATTTGAACAGAACTGCAAGTTCAACCCCTCAGAACCAGTTTCAGTGCTTACCATAATTTGCGTTTTTTCTTTAAACTCTTTTATCCTCTTAGTTTTTTCATCAGGTGTAAGCCCGCCCATAAATTCAGTAATACTAAAATTTTGTTTTCTTAAAGTCTCAGCAATATACCTAAGTGTTGCTGGGTGTTTTGTGTATAAAAGAATTTTCGTGCCCGCATCTCTCTTGGAGATCTCTGCAACCAAATCAATTAATTTTTCTAGTTTGCTATCTATAGTTAAAAGTTTAAAATCATGCAAGATGCCTTGCGCTTCTTCAATTGTACTTGAATGATACTTGGGATTGTTTATTAAGTTTTCAAGAAATTCAATCGAAGATCTAGACGAACTAGTTATCTTAGGAAGAATAGCATGCGCCGCAAGAACAGTATTTATTGGAACTCCGTTAAAATCAAGATAGTGTAAGAACAATAAATCAACAACTTGTTCATAAGCTCTTTTCTCGGCAGGTGTTAATTCAACTGACTGAATTCGCGGTATTCTTTTCATATATTTAACTCCTTTAGCTTCATCTCTTCTTCTTCGAATCATAACTTCAGATAGTTTTCTTTTCAATTCACGAGGATTCAAAGGTTGTCTTTCATTTCCATCTACCAAGAAGTTTGAACGGAATTCGCTTATAGTTCCTAAATGCCCTCTTCTCAAAAGCGAAAGAAGATTATACAATTCAATCAAATCATTCTGGAAAGGAGTTGCCGTTAGTAAAAGTAATCTTTTTTTCTGTAGTTTATCAACGAATTTCCATCTAAAAGTATTTTTGTCCTTTAACTTATGCGCTTCGTCAATTATAATAATATCCCAATAAATTTGATGTGCTTTGTCATGTCTAAACTCATTAGTTTGTGTATTAAAATTTTTAACTTTGTCTATGGAAGCAATTGCAAGTTCTGCCGCTTCCCATTCACTTTCTTTATTAATTTCTTTAAATTCTAAATCAAACTTGGTAGATAATTCTTCTTTCCATTGATTAACCAAAGAAGGAGGTGTCAAAATCAACGCTTTTCTTACAAATCCTCGGACAATACACTCCTTAAGAACCATCCCTGCAGTAATTGTTTTACCTAAACCTACTTCATCTGCTAATAACGCTCGACCATCTAAGTCTCTTAGAATCTTCAGTGCACCCTCTTGTTGATGGGGCAAGTTAAAAGTAAGATTTTTTTTAATTAGAGGATAAGAAATCAACTCTTTAATTTCAGATTGTTTTGCAGCTTCCTCAGATTTTAATTTCAAGTCCAATATTTCTCTTGGTTCAACATGTTTTTCCTTGATCTTTTCAATTATTTCCAGATCTTCTTTCGCAAAAGTCTCAACTATCTTCAACTCTTTTACGTAAGATACCTTCTCATGGGGGTTTTCAACAGTTTTCTCCGAGGAGACTATTTTTTTAGATTTCATCTTTTGGCCCAACGCAAAGTTGCTTTTTAATTGTTCGCCTTTTGATTTAGACAGGTTTAAATAAACAAATTTTGTACAAAATTTATGAAAAAACTGCCATTAATCGCAATTTGTGGATTAACCCTACTTACGGGAGCATACTTCCTAAATAGAAATCTTACAAAAGAAAAGACAACTGAACCTAGACAGATTCAAGTTTCGGTTCCTACTACAGATGAGTCTCTGCAATCAACCAACTCCTCTAAGTATATTAAAGTAGCAAATTGGAATTTGCAAATATTTGGTGATGCTAAAGCTTCTAAACCGGAATTAATGAATACTTACGCAAATACGCTCACTAATTTTGACATTGCGTTTGTTCAGGAAATAAGAGACAGTGATAGTTCTTCATTCGATGCACTTTGTTCTATGCTGACTAATTATAATTCAAGAATTTCAAGCAGAGCGGGAAGAAGTTCCAGTAAAGAGCAGTATGGAGTTTTGTATAAAAAAGGAATAAAGTTAGAAGAAATGAAAGATTATAATCCTGATGCACAAAACAGATGGGAAAGGCCCCCTATTGAAGTTTCATTTAATATCGAAGGCTACAAACTGAGAGCATACAATATTCACACCAAACCTGCTGCTGTTAAATCAGAACTAGCTTCTTTAGAAGAAATAGTTTCCACCAACGGCAATTCAGTGATTCTGGGTGATCTAAACGCTTCAGGAAGTTACTATAATCCTACCGTTAACACTGAACTTGATAGTTGGAAATGGGTAATCAAAGACTCGGAAGACACAACAGTTAGTAAAACAGATTGCGCCTACGATCGAATAATAATGAACAATGACGCGTATCAAGAATATTCAACAAGCGGAGTCTCAAGAGCAGGAATAATAAAAGAAGTCTCAGATCATTTTCCAGTTTGGGTTGAGTTAAAAGTTAAATAAATTATCTTCCCGTCCAAAGTACTTTTCCTAGTAAAATTTCGTAATATTTCTCTCCAACTTTAACACCTTTGAATTCAACTTTCATTTTAGGACAATCTTTAGCATATCCATTTCTAAAGAAAATGTAATCATACATAATAGGTTCGCCTTTTTCGTCAAACAATCTTTTCGTCCAATAAAGTTTAATATCTCGATACTCTACCGTTTTCGTTTCAGCTAATATTTCATCAAACCACTTTTTCATCAAAGTTAAATGTAAAACTTTCTCATTTTCCATTTTTATTTTTCCAATTACTTACATTTGCGGAAGGTTTTAACTCTTTGATTGCATTTCTAAGACTCTGAGCCTTTAGTATTTGCTCTGGCAGCACGGCCGAACCAAATTGCTTTTCACCAGAGAAGTTTTCATTTTTGAAAGTAATTTCTACTCGTTCTTTATGGTTGTTTACAATTAAAATTGCCTTCTGAAACTCCGATTCTGATTTTAGTTCTTTAATTCGTTTTCTAAACCATTCAGCCTTTCCCTTGTAAAATTTCCAAACATTATCTTCATCTGGATAAAAAACTTCCCCGGACAATAAATCTACTTTCACTTCATCTATCTCCGAAAAGTGAGTTAAAGGATGTTCCCAACTAGAAAGTTCAAGCAAATCATTAATCATTCCTTTAATTTGATTTTTTCTCATTTTCAGCAGCAATACAATTTATCAGGATCAACTTTTTCGCCTCCAAAAGGATTACCAGTTTTTCTAATTGCCTCAATCATCTCTTTGTTGGTAGCAAGACCTTTTTCTTCAAGAACTAAGAATTCTCTGGCTTTTTTCATAGCATCACAAATCTTTAGGTTTAAAGGGCATTTATTTTCGCAAGCTTTACACAGATTACATTTGAAAACTAATTCAGTAATCATTTTTTCATTTAACATAATAGAATGGCCTCTTGGAGAAATCTCTTCTTGTTTCAATGTCTTAAAAACTGGGCAAAGACTCTTACACATCCCGCACTTTATACAGGGGTTAAGTATTTCTTTAATATCCTCTAGCGCATTTCTAGACTCTACATTCATTTTTATTTTAACAGGTTCTTCAAAGAATTGTTCCTCTTTTCTGATCCGCAGAACTGACCCTCGTATGGGCTTCAATCTAGGTTTAGCTACCTTTGTTTTTGGTGTTTGTTTTCTTGCCATTTTACCAAACTTTAAGATTTAATTTAGTTAAACTGAAAAGTTGGTAAGGTTGCGTTTTTGAACGAAGTGAATAGCAACCGCTAACTTCATTGACGACTGCGAACGGAGTGAGTATCATGTCTGTCATTACATTCTTGCCTCTTCAGGATTATATTTAATTAAGTTCTCTTTAAACTTTTCTAAATCTTCAGAATGTATTTGCGCCCCAGCAGCAGACTTGTGACCGCCAGCTTCTGAATCTTTCAGCCCATTAACACAATCTTGTAAAAGTTTACTAACATTATATTTTCTAGATTGGTTTCTGGAAGATAAACTAACTAAATCTTTCCCTTTTTTAGTTGAGAAAATGAGAATTTTATCTTCTTCTTCGTTAGATACTTTGTTAATAAATGCGGACTTTAATCCAGGATATGCCGTTTCTAAATAATAATATACAACTTCTCCAGAGACCTCTCTTCTTTTCTGATAATCTTTTGTTATTCTTTCAAATTCTTTTTCTACAGGTCCATAATACTTCGCAAGTTTTGCAATATCTTCGAGTTTCTTTAATTTTGAAACTTCTCCAAACATCTTTTCCAAAGACTGCGCTCCGATTAGAGCAAAATTAAGTTTAAATAAATATTTCATCAACTCTTCATGCGTCAATCCTAATTGTTTATAGGCGTTCTGCAGAAAGTCATTATTTTCTGGATATTTTTCTGCCATGTCCGAAAGAATACCTAGTGTTGCAAGCCAAAATTTGTCTTTACTTTCTTTTTGTAAAATTTCATAAATAGTTCTTGTCGAAGGAATATATCCTTGTGAAGTAGTTCGTAACTCGTAAACAAATTCTGGAATTGGGCTAGCCTTTTCTTCTTGATGATGATCAGTACAAAAAATTTCCTTATCTTTTAATTTTGCTAAATCTTCTGCAACAATTCCCGGAGCAAGATCGGTTAAAAAGACTTTATTAAATCCCGCAAGAGAGGTATCAGAAATTTTACTGATCCCATAGTTAATAATTCTCACATCTGTCTTTGCTCCCTTACTAATTAAATAATCTCTGAGTAAAATTCCAGCAGCAAAACCGTCCAAATCTGTATGTGTAAAAATCATCGCTTTATCTTTATTGTTTACTCTTTCTAAAAATTCTCTCGCTTGTTGATAATTGACTTTCATTTTGTATTCTCCAAATGTTTAGTGCAATTTAGAAGATGCACTACATGTTTTTTATCCTCATTTATTTCTAAAATATTTACACAAGTATTCTTCTGAGAAATTATACTCGGACTAACTTGTCCATCTAACAAAGAACTAATAAAATATTTATTAAAAAATCCATGTGCGACAATTAGAATAGTCTTATCTTTATGTAGATGATAAATTTTACTGATAAACTTTAAACATCTCTTATTTACCTGCTCATCGGTTTCAAGGTTTTTAGGAGAATTATTCCAGTCTACTGAATCATAATGCTTACCTGTAAAGTCTCCCAAATCTCTCTCCCTCAAATCTTCTATAAAAATTACTGGAATTTTGGGATGATATTTTGCAATAGCATTAGCTGTATCTTTTGCTCTTTTTAAATTACTCGAGTAAATACAATCAAATTTTTCATTTTTTAATCTGAGAGCTAATTTCTTTATTTGTTTTTTCCCCAAATCTGAAAGTTCGCCAGGACGTTCCCCCCCTTCATGAATTCTATTAACATTTCCCAAAGTTTCACCATGTCTAGTAATATAGATTTTCATTTTATATTATCTTTCCAGAATTAAATTTATTTGTTGCAGTAGGTAATGCCTCTACATTATCAGATAGAACGATAATATCATCGGATGGTATAAATTGGAGTGTAGGAAATTCAGGTTCTGCTAATGCTTGGGTTTCAGTATGCTGGAGTCCTGAAAGAATGTTATTTGTCGCTGTATCATCTTCAGGATTTATGTATTCTTCAGATGGATATGCTTGGGTTTACAATCGTGAGATTATTTCGATAGGTACCATGGCTCCTACTTGTATTTGTTGGGCTAAAGATATAGAAATGTTTTTAGCTACTGATTCATCTGCTCTTTCGTGTCAATTATTATATTCAAGTAATGGATATACTTGGTCTAGGGGATCTCCATTAATAG
>JBAXEZ010000020.1:0-16031 GCA_037140195.1 archaeon | reverse complement strand
CTTTTAACATAATATCCAAAATATTTATAAGAATAAAAACTTAACTAATTAGAAAACTTGTTCTTTAACTTCTCCATCATATTCAACACGGATATATTTTAACTGAGGAGCACCAATATTCAAGTCTCGCAGATATCCAATTTGGTAGTGTATTGGTTTTTTCTCAGTATTTGCTTCTTCATTCAACCTGTCCAAAACTCCTACAAATTTATCCAAATCGTATAATGCGTAATTTGAAATAGAAAGCCCAAATCTTCTTTTTGACAACGTTCTTGCATCAATTAAGGGACGGCCTCGGGATAAGTCTATTTCTAGATCTTTAACTTCAGATTTATGAGCCTGCTGGGTTTCTGGAGAACTTTGCAAGACTTCGTCTGCAAGAGTTAGTTCCAATCCACTCCAAAATGCCATACAATTCTCATTCTTTGTAGTTGTCATTTTAATTACCTAAAAATCTATACTATTACTTACTTCTTGTAGTTTCAATATGCATTGTGCAAGGCATTCTAGCTCTTACAGAACCCACTAATTTTCTAGCGATTGCTTCATTCTTTGCATTAGTTACTCCAATAACAAATATTGTGTCTCCTCTTCTCATTAAACATGCTCTTCCAGTTGATTTACCAAAAGATAATGCCATACCAGTCTGCATACGATCCGCTCCTGCACCTGTAAGCATCTTATTTTCTCGAATAATGTGATGTGGATATGGTTTAACTTCAAAATAGAATTCTTTACCTACTTTCTCTGTTAAGAATCTATTCAAGAACTGTCTTGAAGCTTCAAGTGCATTGTCTCTCAGCTGTACTCTATGTTTTGTTTTAACATCCAAAATTGTTTTGTATTTTCCTGCTTTATATCCTGCTAAATCGCCCATTCTCATCTTAGTCAACTTTGTAGCTGGAACAGATTTAATATAAGATTTTTGTTTAAACTTAGATTTTCTTGTAAATGGTAATGCGTATCTTCTAGAATAACATGCTGCTCTTCTTAATGCCATTTTATGCTATTTTTACCTCAGTTCCAATAGCTTGTCCTGGCAATCCCTTTTCAAAAATTGCTCTTACAACGCCCTTGTTTCCATGAGCTGCTGCTATTTTTCCTTTAATTTGTAATTTTGCAGGTGATGTCCAAACTACTTCTTTTCCAACATATTTCTTTGCTTTATCTCGAGCGTCAGATCCTTCTATCTCGATTAAGAAGTGTTTAGGTGTTACAGTTCTCTTTCCTCTTCTAAATTGTATAACGATTGCTTGTGTCATGGTATATAAACTCAAAAAAATCCGCTCTCTTCAGGGCATTTTTCCATAAAGATAGTTTTTAAGAGTAATTATAGAATAAAAAGTTGGTTTATAAAGGTTATCTTTTCTAATTTCAATAACTTAACTCAAACTCTCCAAATTGTTTTTCAATAAGTGCTATTTGTCGAGGAGTAATTTTTACTTTATCTTCTTTTGAATCAGTAAGCTCTTTATTCAATTCCTCGACGTTGGATGCTACTATCTTTTCATTCTTGACAACCCAAATCTTTCCTTCTTCGACGATAAACAAATTAGTTAAAAAGAAAACTTCTGCGACTTTAACTTTCTGCTCATCAGAGCTTCTGCTTGCTGACTCCGGGACACCCGCGTGTGTAGTTTTCAATAAAAATCTTTTTCTATCGAGAACAATAAAGTCTTTTCTTTGCGCAAATTCAATTAAAGTATTTGTAATCTCCGCAGCCATCTTTCTTGCGTCTTCAATTGCGCTAACTTCCTTGATAGTGATTTTCTTTTTCTTATCTTTATCAATAGCGATAAACTCTTCTCGAGTCTTTAAAATTGCTTTTATATTATCTAAGAATCTTCGTGGCATTTTTCCATGTTTTACCAATTGTTCTTCGAATGCCTTTACCAAAGCTTGCTCGTCTTTCTTACCTAGAATAGTTTCTAATATTCCAAAGATATCTTTACAAGTCTGTTGAATGGATTTGTCTTGAACTCTTTTCTCAATTTGCGCTCTTAATTCTTTTAGTCTTTTCATATAATCTAATGCATTTCCAGCCATCTTATCAAGTTCTACACCTGACATCTTCTTGTTCTTTCCGTGTTCATAGTCTTTGTAGTAAGCAATAATACCTTCGAGAATCTTAGCATATTTTTCTTCTAATAATTTTTCCTTCTCAACAAAAACTTCTCTGAGCAATCTCACAGTTTCTTTAGGTGTTGGTGGAGCAAGTCCGAACATCATTAAAATTCCTTGTGAAGGTGTTAAAACTCCCCAATAAATATCCATAACTGCAATGTCTAAAATTCTTCTATTGATGCTCTCTTCCATTTTATCGCCTGAAGACATAAACATATCAACAGCCTCCGGAGAAGGTTTAACTTTACCCATTCTTAATAATGATTTCCAAGGTAAGAATGTTCCTCGATCATATAATGGCACTCCATCTCTAATAAATGTAAACATTACTGGATGGGCATCTTTAACTGCTTCCCAGAATTCTGTTAACAAATAAACTTGAACATTAAGCGGGTTTTTTGCTCCTGCAATTGCAGTAGCTTCTTGGATAAATTGGAAAATAACAGAACGTAACTTCTCTTTTAATTCAAAACGAGGCATTCTTTTTACATCGGTATCATCAATAACAATAAATACATCAACATCCGAAGTAGGTTTTGCTTCTCCTCTAGTTAATGATCCAGCAATAACGTAACTTGCAATATATTTCTCAAATTTTCTTAAAACAAGAGACTTGTGTATCGACGCTACTCTTAAAGCACCAAATAAACCCTTGTCCATAATAGGATAAGCCATTCCAAATGCTTCTAGAACATCAAACTTAGAATCAAGTCCCAAATTCCAAATGTCAACAGGTGTCAAAACATGAACCCATAATTTTTCATCAATTTCTCTAGACTTCTTTATACATTCTAGTCTAATTTTTTGTATTTCTTTAAATTTATCTTCTGGAATAACAACTACTAAATGTATTAATTTTTTCTTGACTTCTTCTGCAGGAACTTCGAATTCTTCTTCAATCTTTTGAGAAGCTTGTGCAGGAACAATTCCTATTCCTTCAATATACTTGAACTCCTTCATTATTTCTTTCTTAAACTTTTCAATATTATCTTTTGTTTTATCCATTTCTTTTTTTAATGCAGGATCAATAGAATTATCCATCGGTAAATTACCTAGTTTACTCTTAGGAATATATGCCGGAGAAACATTTTGCTCGACAGTTTGCTCATCTTTTTTTCTTTCGTCTTTGTTAGAATTCTTTTCTACCATTTTACAAACCTCTCCTAAAATTATTTTTATTAACTGAGAGTTTGTAAGGTAACGAATTCATTGAGTTACCGCTAATGTAATTGGTGACTACGAACAAAGAGAGTATTTTGTCTACCATAAAGTAATTAAGAAAAAGGGGTTTTTAAATGTTGGGAGATAAAACCGAAGAATGACCAACAACAAATTTTATTGGCTCCTCGTCCGTGTTTAATTTTTTAGCATGTACTCTTAATGGTCGTAAAAATTTTGTTTCTGCATAATGTTTTTCAACTGCATTTGTAACTGCTGCTTCAAGAGTTGATCCCATATACTGGTGTCTAGCTAATTCTCTCACTTTATTTCCAGTTTTAGAATCCCAATCTGTAAATCTTCCATAAAGTATAACTGTACTATCTTTAATTTCATATTCAAAATTTGCTACTTGCCCTTTCTCAAATTCGGCTTCTTCAATTGCTTCAAAAGTATTCATTGTTATTATATCAGAATTCTAAGGCTATTCTTTGCCATCACCTTTTAATATAAAATGGACCCAGGCAGGACGAGCAAAACGCTCCGAGCAAATTATTTTATTTTCTAAAATTTCAGTAGCTTTTGCGAGGTGCATTTTGTGAGCAGAACTGACGAAGGCAGTTCGATTGAATATAAAATGGACCCAGGCAGGATCGAACTGCCGACTGCTCGGTGTAAACGAGCGGTTTTGCCACTAGACTATGGGTCCATCTTTGTACTATGAATAATAAATTGCTTTATTATCCTTTCCATAGTCTCTAAACCGAAGTATATCGGTGCCATAGACTATGGGTCCATTGATAAAATTATTTGATTTTGTAGACTTTTAAAGTTTCCTAATCTCCTATTTTTCCAAATTATCTAGAATTTCGCCCTGGATATCTTCAACTTTTCCAATACCTTCGATATTATAAACGTCTTCACCAGCATTTCTAAAGAATTCCAAAACTGGTTTTGTTTGTCTATGATAAACACTCAATCTTTCTTTAACGGTCTGCTCGTTATCGTCTGCTCTTCCTTGAGTTTTTGCTCTTAATAAAATTCTTTGCATAAGTTCCTCTTCATCTACTTCTAAATTAATTACTTTAATTCTACTAATTTTCAATTTTTTTGTAAGCTCTACGAGTGCCTGTGCTTGTGGAATTGTCCTCGGAAAACCATCAAGTAATATCTTTTTATCTTTGTTTTTTTCTAAAAATTCTTTTATTACTCCAATAATTAATTCATCAGGTGCAAGTTTTCCAGCGTTAATAATCTCTTCAACTTGTAATCCTAAATTTGTTTTCTGAGCAATCGCTTCTCTAAGTAAATTACCTGTAGAAATATGAACAAGCCCAAGATTCTGAACTAAAAGTTCTGCTTGAGTTCCTTTACCGCTTCCTGGCGGACCAAAAATAATCATCACATCCATTTCAAAGAACTCTAACTCTGGCGGTTTTTAAAGGTTTTTATTGTTCTATCATGCGGCCTTTCGTGACTCTTCAGCGTCAAAAATAACGTCGCCAATCTTCATCTTCATCCTTTCTTGTGCTAGATTAGACGCAGGAGTGTAGTCCCCATATTTCTTAATAAAATTATATTTAGCTTCTTTCATAACTTTTTTCATTACCATTCTCTCAAACGCTCCAGCTTCTAGTGCTGGTCCGACAACCGGTAAAACAGAACGAACAGGAGTAAGAAGATAATGCGTCATCGCACCATACCAATCATGAGATTTTTTAAGGTATTTATACATGGAAGGTAATTCCCACAATGCCTTTATTCCTCCCAAAACAAGTCCTGCTCCTGCAATATACCATCCAGAGGCACCAGTTATATAACCATGAAGTTGTTGATACATATTAAGCATAGCTGAACCCTTGGAACCTGTTTTTCTAATAAACCCGTCTAATTCATCAGAATATTTCTTCCTAGATTCCTCAAGCGTTTTTTCTAATCCGCTTCTCAAGCTTGCTCTGTCTACTGCCGACGCATCTTTGCCGAAGTAATCACTTAACTCATATTTAATTAAGTAATCTACAGCATCGTTCGGATTTCTAGTTATAGAAGCCTTGGCTTTTTCAGCGTATTTAACAAAAGTTGGAAAGTAATCCTCTAGAGCCATTTTATTTAGACATTAAGAATTTAACAATATCGTTGTGTCTTAATACGCCAACAATTTTCCCATCATTAACGACGGGGCAAATATAGGTCTTTATTTTATTCATAACATCTAAAGCTTTTTCTATTGTATCTTCTTTATTTATTGACAATACTTTCTTGGTCATAATCTCTTTTGCCTTCATTTCTTTTTTTGAGGTAGCTAAGAAGTTATATACTAAATCGGTGGTTGTTATTATCCCTACCAATTTTTTATCTTTATCGACAACAAAAATTCGTCTTTCATTTTTTGATTTCAATAATTTTGCAATCTTAGAAATAGAATCGTCTTCTTTGCAAACAAGTGCTGGATAAACCTTAATCTCCATAAATAAATAACAATTCACGTCTTTTTAAAATTATCTTTTATCTGAATATTTCTTTCTTAACTTAGCCGATTCATATCCATAAACAAGTCCAGCTTTTGCCCTAGCGCCATATTTTTCATGGTCAGAGCCAGTAGAACCGTAACCTTGTCTAAGTCCTCTTCTGAATTCTCCGGGAGATAGTGCAATTCCATGTATTGTTTCACCAGCTTTTTTCATCGCATAAATCGGCAATCTTTTTATTTCTTTTTTTGCCTTTCTGCCAGCCGCTTTTAATCCCCAATATGAAAGACCCAGAAGCCCACCATAAGCGGCAGCTGCAGTCGAATTTATTGGTTCAGCAGGAATATTTCTAGCGTTTCCAACAATTTCCTTATATACCAAATCCTTGTCTCCTAGATAAACATTAACATCCTTAAGATCAGAATTCTTAGTTGGGCTCTTGTAATCTCTTATTACCTGTAAGCTACTATTTACAGAAGCTCTTCTATCTACTAAATCTTCTAAAGTCTGACCGCCATTAATAAGTCTTTTAACTTGTTTTACAATAGCGCCAGAATGATTATAGTCACTAATTTTACCAGAGAGAAGAACATATTCTGCGAGTAAACTTCTTTCAGTATCGTCCAGTTTCTTACGATTGTTTGCATATTGAGCAGAGTTGTACATATCATAAGTCATGCCCTCTCCAGATTTTCCGAATGATTTTCTAGCAACTGTTGTTGCTGCACTATTTACACCAGCAGCAAGTTCACCAGCTTTTGCAAGACCATCTAGTGCAGCTGAAGAAATCGGACTTTCTTTCTCTAAACTTCTTGCCTTTTCTGGAATGGTTTTCGTAACAAGCTTTCTGAGCCATCCTCCGCTAAAGTTTCTAGCAGTATCTGTTATCGAGTTACCTGCTTGTCTAGCTGTGTTTTTTAATTCGCC
The DNA here is from genome assembly GCA_037140195.1 of archaeon. GTDB lineage: Archaea > Nanobdellota > Nanobdellia > Pacearchaeales > GW2011-AR1 > CABMGO01. The sequence continues at coordinate 9,354 of JBAXEZ010000020.1, read as the reverse complement.
TTCAGCAAATCCTGCTGATTCACCAGAGTTACCATATAAATCATAAAGAGCATTGGCCGTCTGGGCAGCTTGAACAACATCTATTGCACCAGAATCATTTACAAAATCTGTGCCTTTTTTTGCAACATATGCACCGGCTCCTGTATATAAAGAAGCTGCTGCAAGAGGGACCATTAACTTTCTTGAAAATCTCTTAAAGGCAGTCGGTCTACTAAAATTTGCATTAGTTCCAGTATATATTTGAGGAGATTCTTTTGAGCTAACAACTAATAATAATCCGCTACAAAATAGTATTAGAAACAATATAGAACGAATAGAAAAAACACCCGAGTACCCAATAACTGCTCCAAGTAAATTTGTACTTAAAGGAAATAGAAACATAGATGATAGAACAAGAACTAACCCAATTACAAAATTCAACCTCTTTATCATTATTAATTGAGATTATGTCGATTTATATACTTTATTTATTTGCAACATTCCAAAGATTCAAAATATATTGTTTATACGTTTCTGCAACGTCTTTACTTTCAATTAAAATTGCAGAAGGGCTGTCTTGTTTAAAGTTTATCATCGCTACTTTATTTCCAAAAACGAGAGTCATTAGCGGGGAAGAATAATCGACACTCAAAAATTTATGTTTCCAATAGATTGGTACACCTAGAAGCTTTTTTGTTTCTTCTTTTTTCATTGATTCTCTTACGTCTAAAGTATCATTATAAATTATTGTTACTGCTATTTTTTTCTTTATTCTTTCTTTATGCCATTTTTCCATAAAATACGGAAGAACTGCCATAGATTTTCTTGAGGCACCCATAATAAACATTTCTTTTTCTTCAAGCATCATATTAAGAATCGTTTGAAGTCCTTTAGCACCTTCATAGACTTCTGTTTTAATTTTTTCTTCAGGAAAAGAATTTTTTATTTTCTCAAGTTCGGGTAGAATATCTTCTATTCTTTTTCTAGTATTATCTAAATTTTTTACAATTGTTTTAGGCTCTGCAGCAGAAAAATATTTCTTAAAATCCTTGACGATGTATGATACTAGTCCCTCTTGCTCTAATCTTTCCAAAATATCATAAACACTGGCTCTAGGAATTTCTGCTTTATTTGCCACTTCCGAAGCTAAACTCTCTCCATTTTTTAGCAATGTTAAATAAACTTTAACGTCAATATCATTCAATCCAAGTAATTTTAGTTCTTCTTCCATAAAAAACAAAGGTTAAGTCTATTTATATTTCTTTCTATTGTTGAATTATTTCCACAGCACAGATTTAAAACCTATACGGTGCGTATAAACTAAGAGGTGTTTCGCCTCAAGACGATTTCTTGAGAATGAAAATGACTGATAAAACACTAGTAGAGCTATTAAAACAAGCAGCAGACCCTTATAACTGTGTAATAAAAAAACAACCAGAATATCGTGAATCTTGGACAGATGAAGATACTATAATAGTGCAGGGTGCGGGAATAATTTATAACTTTTCAACAAGAGAAGTTTCTGTCAGGACTTATAAAAATGAATATGGTCTAGAAACAAAAAATTGGAGCGGATTAGTTACACAAGATAGAATTACATTCGAGGAAGATACTCCTGAAAATGCAATTTTAGCACAAGTAGAACTCTTCCTGCAAAGACATGGATTTAACCCCGAAGCTTTTTTTGAAGAAATTAAATTCCAACAACCCCAAAATGAAATTTAGTTTCTTGGAATAGTAATAATTGGTCTTCAAATTTACAAATCCAATTAAAAACAAAAACATCCTCCTACTAACATGAAAACAAAATGGAAAAAGAAAAACTAGAGGCAATTGCAGAGAAAGTCTTCGGAGAAGGAACTGATTTAGTGCAAACGATGGTTTGGATACACAGGGGGCAAGATAAGTCATATTGGCAATTTTGGAAAGATAATCTTGAAAAATATAAAAGAAGACAGAGAGAAAATCCAGAAAGTAAAAATGCAAAAGAAGATCGAGTAGATGAAGAAAAAAATGTTGCTCTTATCAAGTCTGCTTACACATATTATAAATCATTATTGCCTGTTGAACTGGAAAGACTAAGACATCACCCATTTCACAGGTTATTATCTAATGAAAAGTTATTTTTTCTTAAAGCCCTAGTAGACAAAACTAGTTTTCCTCTTTATTTAGAACCAAAATATAGCTCCAAAAGTTTATCGGCAGGTAGTGTTCAAAATTGGGGAGATTTCTCGCGTTATGGGTGTGTCATTAATTGGCTAGAGGATAAAGAAAGATGGGAGCATCTACCATTTAGCGAAGAAAAAATAAAAAAAGATTCAGATTTAATTCAAATAGCAACTCTATTTGATTTTGTTCCAAACCCTCTTTCCCCAAGACACGTTTCTCACGGTATATTCTATGATGAAACTTTTAATAATTTTAGAGAAAGAGAGAATGCCCTCTCACATGCAAAATGGAACGCTTATTATGAAAGCACTAGAAGCGACGGAGATTATCGGTCAGGTACTTGGAGAGAAACAGCAAGTTTCAAGGTGCTTTATCTAGTAGATTTCGACAAAATACTGGGTGTAAATGGCTTAACAGATTATACAGTTAGAAAAGCAAAGAAAACATTCAAAGAAAATAATGATTAGCCTTATTTCTTTCCAAATTTCAAGAAATCATATGCTGATTTAGCAGCAACAGCGCCTTCACCAGCAGCGACGACCATTTGTTTAAAAGAAGTGTCAGTATTGTCTCCTGCAGCAAAAACTCCTTCAATGTTTGTTTTACAATTTCTATCGATCGTAATAAAACCCCCTTCGTTCAAATTAACGCCCAAAGAATTTACAACTTCAATAACTGGCGCAGCACCAATTTCAACAAAGATTCCATCAACATTTAACGTAATGTTTTTACTCTTCCCGCCTTCTTCTTGACTTAAAACAATTCCAGTAACTTTCTTATCACCTAAAATTTCAACAGGGTTTGAGAAATAATTAATTTCTACATTATCTTTACTATGCAGTTTTTTCAAAGAAATTGGTTCGCATCTCATCTCAGATTTTCTATATGAAACATAAACTTTCTTAGCAATTTCGGATAAATAAAGTGCAGCTTTTGCAGCAGAATCCGAACCACCAACGACCATTACAGTTTTTCCTTTGAAAAACATTCCGTCACAAGTTGCACAATATGAAACTCCTTTCCCAATGAATTCTTTTTCTCCTTTAACTCCTAATTTTCTATGTTGCATTCCAAGTGCTAAGACAACAGCTTTCGCCTGAATCTTTCTGCTCTTCAGAGCTGACCCCTCTGCGGGCTGATCTCCGACTTCAACAGAAAACAATGTTTTGTTTTTATTAATCGAACTAATTTCTCCTTCGACAAAATGAACACCAGCATGCTTTGCCTGTTCGTAAACTTTAGTCATTAATTCTGCACCTGTTCCAACAAACCCTGGCCAATTTTCAATATGTCCTGCAAGATTTCCAGTACCGCCAACAGATTGGCCAACAACAACAGTTTTCAAATTATATCTAACTCCATAAATCGCAGCAGTCATGCCAGCAACTCCACTTCCTAAAATCATCAAATCATATTCCTCTTTTACCATAAAAATACTTAGTTTTCTATCTTTTAAAACTTTGTTAAATACGTTAACAAATAAACTTTTTGAAAGTGCAAAATTATTGTTCGTAATCTATTTAAAACATAAACCGGTAGCAATGTTACTACTAATAAGAAATAAAAGTAGAAAGATTTATAAATGAATTTCCAGTAAATAGTTTACATGGAATTATCAGACAAGTTGAAAGCAACAGTATATGGGCTTGCAGGAGTTGTAAATGTAGCAGATGCTATACATATTATAAAAGAGGATTTTCTACCTCCGCTATCTTCTTATGTGGGTAACGCAAATGAATCATTCGGATGGCCGGCAATAATCTGCATTGCTACGGAAGCAGTTGGTAAAAAATTTCCAAAACTTAAGTCTGTTACTAACTATACTCCTGAAGTTGCATATGGTGCCATGGCTTTGTATAACATTTTAGGCGAAACGGTATTTGATATAATCCCCCTTAATGTTAAAGATCCGTTAGATATTCCTACTGCATTAATAAGTTGTCTTGCAGGTTACTTCTTGTATAAATCTATTCAAGATTATAATATTTAAAAATTCTTGTCATTAATTTCTTAAAATCAATCTAAAACTTGGTGGAAATTTTACTCCTTACACATCTCAAGATTCGAGAACATCACCGAAAACTCTTTATATCCTCCCCCCTAGGCGAGTATATGGAAATAGGATTATTTACGGACAATCATGAAAGTGGATTCGAGAAAACAATAGCGAACGCGCTGGCAAATCTTAACGTTGATTTGATTGTTAATATGGGGGATTTAATCGAACGCCCCGAAAGAGATATTTTAGTAAGCACTATGGAAGAGTTTTGCAAAACTCAAATTCCTTTTATTTCAATACCTGGTAATTATGAAACGGTTGACTCTTGGAAAGATGCCTGCGAATACCTCTCTAGAAGATATCCCAATTTCGTTAATGGTGCACAAAATCCTCTGTATTCATTCCAAGATTTTGGATTGGTATTAATTCCTGGCAGTGAACGTTTTAATCGGGGTTTTGAGATATCTGATAAGTGTGCAACTAATCCTACTAACCATTCGTCAAATCCTCAAAAAATTGGAGAACGAATCAGAAAAGATAAACTAGACATCTCTAGAACTTTGCTTTTTTGTCATGAACCTCCAAAACAAGAACATGAAACAGGAACAGATGTTGCGGTACAAGGAGTTAATGTTCTAAACGGTTCAGTAGTTTTCGGTCGTTCTACGCGAGAAGCAATAGAGTCCGGATATTATAAAAAAAGATTTTCAAATCAGGGTAGCGAATTAACTAGGCAGCTAGTAAATCAGCTTGGAATAAATTTCGTTTTCTCAGGACATATTCATGAAGGCCTAGGGGCTTTTACAAAAGATGGAGAACCTGTAAAAGAAAAAGAATATTCCTCATCATTATATTTCAATCCAGGACCGGCCAAAAACGGAATTTATTCAACAATAAGTCTAGACACGATTGTAGGAGAATTACAGGCTAGTTATCAAAGATTTGCTCTATTGGGGCACACAGGCTACGAATCTCTTTAAAAATTATTACAGACTTTAACTAGCAAACAGCTTCAGTATTACGGATAGTTGTCCCAGGTCTTATCTGTGTTACTTCATCTAAAGATCGTATTCTGCCCATACTAAATCCTGAAGAAGAATAAAAAGCACGAAGAGCATTATAGTCTGCAGTAGTCAATATTTCGCTTCCATCCGGAACATTAGCCGAGAAACTATAAAGTCTCATAGACGTTATAGGATCAATATCTTTGTCCTTGACGTCTTTCGCTTTTACAATATCATAAAGATAAGAACCTCCTCTTTTTATTATTCCCAAATATTCCTCAATTAAACGCGGCGTAAGTGTTTCTAGTTTCATTGTCGCTCTGTTAAAATCAATCATTCCGTACGTTTCAGAATAAGGTGATTTTCTAGCAACGGGTTGAGCATGAGAAACAACAACACATTCTTCATCACATAAAGAACTAAGCGACTTAACAAGTTCTTCAGAGTCTTTACTTGCTTCCAGAGGCAAGTTAATATCTAAATTAAACTCTCCACCCAATCCTCTCCTAATCCCTGCATAATGCACTAGTTGTACTACCATATTTTTAGTCGAGAAAATATCTTTTTAAGGATTTATGTACCAAATCACAATATCAAAAACAAACTTCCTTCTTTTGCACGATTCTGTTCTGGTTGTTCTACTTCTAATCTTCTTTCCGTTAGCACATTCAAACCACCGTAAATTTGTTTTTCAACTTGTCTTTCGCAGAAATAAAGTGCCGGATAAAAAATCGTAGCGGTGACTATTGCAGTCAAAGCTATAGTTTTATATAAACTTCTGTTGTTTTGAGAATCATTATCTTCCATTTTATTCCTTCTTTTCCTCTAATTGTCTCATCTCTTTATTTATACTTTCAATAAAATAATCAATGAAAATATTAATATCTTTTTCCTCATAAGCTTTCATAAAAGTAGTATACTCATCTTTCTCCATTTCCTGATCATAACCGCCACCAAATGCGTTTTCCGCTTCTTTGTACAAATAGTCAGCCATTTTCTTTGCTCCCTTCCAATTCTCCTTGTCAAAGCAATAAACTATTTTCTCTAGGACGTTTTCTCGTCTAAACTCTTCAGAATATTTCTTAACTTCTGCATCTGCACCCTTTTCAAACTCTCGGCTAATATCATCATCAATCGTTGCAAGTACATACTTTTTGGTGTTATTTGGCGCTTGGAAAACATGTTCTGCTTCATGTGCAACAATTGGAAGCAAAGCTGGTAAACTTAAAAATTCCAAATCTGACTTATTGAAGAAAATAATTATATTAAATCCCTGTTCTTTGGTCGCAGAAACAACGTCTGAGAAACTCCACACATCAGTGTCATAAGGCATTACCTCTTTATCCAAAAGAAAGTTAGACGCAATAGTATTTACTATCCATCCTTCCGGAAACTTGTAAAATCCAATCAAAGTTTTAATGTTATTCTTAAAATTCACCCTGTTTTTCTTCCAAAAGTCAGGTCTATCTGACTTTATTTCTTGCCTAGCTCGTTTAACCTGCTTCAAAAACCTGTCAAAATCATCAATTCTGCCTAACATTTTACCAAACTCTCCAAATTTTGTAATACCATATTACTACTTAAAGTTAGGACTATTTAAGACTTCTGGCTAGAAAAATAAACGAATAACTCTAATTGAATTAAACTTCTTTAGTCTCTGCTAAAATATTTCAGCGTATTACTCATTAAAAGAAGGTATTCTCTACGTTCTGGAAGAAGAGATGTTCGAGAAACAGAATAGGTTGTAGCTAGTGCTTCTAGAGAATCAGATAATGCCTGTGCATAACTTTCATGTGCTTTCATAGCATCTTCAAGAAGTCTTTTCTTCTGAAAGTCGGGCAGTTCTGATTTTTCAATAGTCCTCATTTCTTCTATTCTAAACTTGCTGTTCTTCTCAACTAATTCGGTAAGTTGTCTGTGTTGTCCATAAACAATTTCTTGATAGCTATCCATAATACTTAACAATAAAAGACATATTTAAAGATTTAGATAATCAGGTGCATAATTACTTTCCTTTCCCAATCATCTTTTCATTTCGAGTAATTTCTCTAGCGATTATCTTCCTTACGCTCTTTGGGTGCTCTCTGCACCAAAATTCTAAATCCTCCGCAGCAAAATGTGCAGATTTTCCTCCACGTTCATCTTCTTTCTTAGCGAAAACCTTTTGCCCTCCGCCAGCACTATCGTACGGCCAGCCTTTAGACATCAAGTATCTTTCATGTAATTCATGAACTAAAACGTAAGGCATCTCTTTTTTGTACAAGTCATCATCTATCCAAACTTCGTTCTTGGGAATAAAATTGTAAACCTTATCGTGTCCGCCTTGCGTGAAGTCCACATTAAATAAACTTCTCACCAAATCGCCTCGCACAATATAAATCTTTAAGTTTTCAGTGTAATTCGCAAAAATAAATTTCTTATGAACTCTTTTCAAGACTTTTTCCTTAACTTTAATTTTTTTAATAACTTTCAAAAATTTAGCTTTGTGTCTTTCCATCTTTTCATGTCTATCGGCTATTTTAACTGATTCTTCGTGTGTTTTACCTGATTCAATTCCTTTTTCTATCGTCAGAAAACTATCAAAAAAATATTTAGCTTCTTTTATATCTCCGTTTTCATAATCTATCCAAAATTCATCCTTTGGAATAAACGCAAAAAGTCTGTTTCCACCAAAATTTGTGAAATCTCTATCTAAATTATTTCGCACCCAATAGCCATTAACATACCAAACAGAATAGCCATGAAAATCACCAATTTTTTTCTTATAGACTTTTCTTTTCACGAAGTTTCGTATCATCAAATAATTAACGTTTCTCGTCTTTAAATATTTTCCCTAAAAATTAATCTTTAACCTTTTTCATCGCAATAAAGAATACAATGATAAACATCAAAAATCCATAAGCGCAGCTAGGTAAACCTAAAGTATATGTCGCGCCATTAAACATATTCAAAGGAGCAAAAAATATTTCATAAATAGAGAAGAATCCTGAGAATAAAATTCCGCAGAAAGAAATTGTTCCAATTGTCCTTCTATAATGTGTTTTAGCAAAAAGAGCAACTATTGTAATAATAAAAATTGCAGAGAATAATAAAAATCCAAACAAACAAGTAGGCAATCCCATGAAATAAGAACAGCCCTCGTTTAAAGCACAGGTTCCAGAAAATAATTTAGTATATGTCAAATAACCAGAGAATAAAACTCCTGCTAGAGCCAACCAAAACAAACTAAGTACCTTTTTTCGCATACTTAATCTCAGACTAAGAAGCTTATAAATCTTTTTAAATGGTGTTTATAAATATTTTTATAAGGAAACAAATTCCGTCTTAATTTGTTTTAGGGAGGTAATTTCTGTTGTTTTTCTAAACTTAAAGTTCTCAATCCAACTTCTAACAGTTAAAAAATATTCGTCTATATCTTTAGTTCTAAGTTTAACTAGCAATTCATAGTCTCCGGTACAAATATCTACGCTTTCTACTCTAGGGTCTTTTGCAATTTCTTTTGCGATTTTTTCAGGATTGCCATAGTCCTCTTGGGCCAAATTAATAAAGACGTACGCACAATGTCCTTCATCTATATTTTTATAATTAAAAACTGCTTTGTAAGCTTTTATTGATCCTTCCTGTTCTAATTTTTTAATATTATAATGTATTGTTGTAGATGGCTCTTTCAACTTTTTTGCAATCACAGATATCTGTGGAGTACAATTTCCTTCCTTAAACAGTTTTATTAGTCTTGGCCTTATATCTTTCATAAATCGTATAATATTCCACTATTTATAAACTTTTTGCTTATTATTCGAATAATATTCAATAAAATATATGAAGGTCTTTTTACTCATTAAATTAAATAAACTCTACAGGAGGAAAACAAGATGACAAAAGAAACAAACATGACACAGAATGAGTTCGCAAACTCAGAAGGGGTTGGAGCTATGCGAGCAAGGCAAAACTCCGAAAATATAAGATTCGGGCTAACAGAATTTTTATGGGTAGAACGTCCACTAGAAATTATGGAAGTAGATTGTCGGCAAGCAATAGACAAAAACCAACCAATTAACCAAGAGTGTTCTTCGCAATTGGAAAGCGGAAAACCGCTAGTATACGTCATGGAAGCGGATTGCCTTACAGAGAGGATATTCACAATAAAAAAGAATCTGGAAGAACAGCTAAGAAAAGCGCAATTTCGACTGGAAGGAATGTCTA
>JBAXEZ010000019.1:0-16471 GCA_037140195.1 archaeon | reverse complement strand
GCGCAGGACTATTTGTAAAACTTATCTTTCCCGTGTAATATAATAGAATTAAAATTATCGCTACTATCAAAAGTGCAATTATAATAAAGATAGTTACTTGTCCTTTCTTATTAATTTCCATTTTTCACCTCCAATTTTGCAAAAGAATCTATTGCTGATTCAATAACATGAGATTTGTTTCTAAACTTTTTATTTTTTAAAATTCTTTCAATTGTTTTTATCGTTTCAGCTTCAACTGTAGCCGAGATCCTTTCTTTCATCAAAATTATAAAATTTACTTAGTTTATAAATATTACTAAATAATTCTTAATGGAATAAAGTATTACTAAGTAATACTTATCTGGAGTACAGAAACCAATATATAGCTAAACTTTCTTGAGATTCTATGGGGATAAAATATTTTCAGGCAGACGACATAAAAACAGAGGCCGAGGACATTGTGAAGACGCTTCAATGGAATCATATTGATTTTAATCACCTAGGTTTTCTAAGAAGCCACGGCTCTATTGCTCCCAGAACTATAGCTAGATGTCATGCATTGGGAAAAGCTATGCAAATGGCCATGGGCAGACCAAAAGGATTCTATTTAGTTGAAGTAATTTCAGAGAAATTCGATAGACTTTCAAAGGAAGAGCAAACAAAGACTATTATTCACGAACTAATGCACATTCCAAAAACTTTCGGAGGAGGATTTATACATCACGACAAAGTTCACGAGAGAAACGTAAGAATAGTTTTCGACCAATATATCGCATTAAAAAGAAAAAATGTTTTTTACATGCTTAATAAAAAAGAAGAGATTGAAAAAGACGGCGTAGAAGAAGCTGTTTTGTTTGTTCAGGAAGAAAAAGTCTCAACTCCAAGACCTCTCAAACCAAATACATCAATTAAAGAGTCCATGCTAAAAATGGAAAAAAAGTTTAGATGGTTCTAGTTTCTCCCTAAGTATGTTGTTCCTTTCAAAGCGTAACAAAGCAAAAGGTTTATAATCCTACAAATAATCTGAAAGTTATGGAAATAGTATCAGATGAAGTTAAAGGAAAACTAGAAACTGCCAGAGAATACTGTTGCAAACAAGCAGAATTATCTCTTGGATTTAGAGAAATGGCTGATGCTGTTCAGTCCTTAAGCAGATGTACACAATATACTTACTTTCTAAATGCACTTAATAATCCTCTCAAGTCCAGTTGTGCTCTAGTAAAAATGACTGTTTCTGATGTTCTCGAAGAATCAAAATTCTGGAGAAAGAATCTTGGAAAAGCAATTGTTCATTCTTCTAGTCCTCAAGAAGCAGAAAATAATATTCAAGGAATGCTATCTGGGAACAACCAATTATTCTGGCAGGCATACTTCTACGCAGAACATTGGCAAAATGCACAAGCGTTAAATTTATTTGCAAATTTGGTAGAAAAAGATCCTAGTGTGAAAAACATTCATTGGTATGGCAATCTTTTATCCAAACAAGGGCGTTTTTCAGAAGCAAGACAACCTTTAGAAATCGCAGCAAGATTAGAACCGACTAGATATAATCATCATTCTCATCTGGGAAATGTTTATCGTGGACTTGGAATGAAAGAAGATGCAAAAAAAGCTTACAAAAAAGCTTTGGGTTTGATATTTGATAGAAAAGAAATTGGAAGAGTAGAATATTTACACTTGGTAAGGTGCTTTCAGGGTTTGACTCAGCTAGGGGAAAGAGATTATCAGGAACTTGAAAGTGAAACAACTAAATTAGCACTAGGCTCTGGAAGCGTTTCTTCTGGAGAACTAGAAAGAATAAAATTTTAAAATGTTAAGCGAAGCTGCAAAAGGCATAATCAAAACTTGTAACCCTGGCTCACTTACTATCGTGGCAAAAGTTTCAAAGAGATGCAATATCCGTCCTGCTTGTGCATACTGTTATGATTACGATGCGCAAAGCGACAGCCCGCAACATGATATGACTATTCCTACTTTAGAAAATATGATTCGTACTTCCGTTGGAGATCCTACCCTTCATAAAGTTAGATTTGTATGGCATGGTGGCGAGCCGTTAATTGTTGGTAAGGAATTTTATACGAGGGCAATAGAATTTCAAGATAAATATGCTCAGCCCGGATCTATTATTACAAATAGACTTCAAACAAACGCAGTCGCACTCGATGATGAGTGGATAGACTTCTTCAAAGAAAATAATTTCAATATGGAATCAAGTTTTGATGCATTCGATAATGATCGTACAAGGGGACAAACTACAAAAGTTCTAGAAAATTTATTACATGCGAAAGAAAGAGGACTCGCTCCCGGAAACACAATGTTTATTTGCACAAAACAAAATGTAGACAGACTAAGAGAAGCCTACGATTTTTTCGATAAAATTGGTTTGAACTTCAATCCTTCACCAATTATTGCACTAGGGAAAGCTTGCCAAAATCATGATATGGCAATCACACCCAAAGAATATGGTGAAGCACTTACAGATTTAATGGACTATTATCTTCTAGAACGTACAGAAAGAAAAATAAAAATTAGATTCCTGGACGCTATAATGAATTCGGTGGTTACCGGAGACCAACAAATATGCAGCCATGGTTTCTGTGTGTATGAATTTCTTTCTACTGATCATAAAGGAGATATTTATCCTTGTGCAAAAGCAAACGAACCTGATTGGTGTTTTGGCAGTGTTAATACTATTGGCGGATTTTCAGAAGTTTTTCAAACAGAACGATATAAAAAATATGCTCAGGAATGTACTCAGCGAGTAGAAGGATGCGCAATCGAAGATAATGGCAAACCCTGTGAAATTCTTCAATATTGTAAAGGCGGATGTGCGAGCAACGCGATTTCTGCAGGCGGTTACTCTAAACGAGACTTTTATTGTGAAACATACAAAATTGTTTTCAATCATGCATTAGACATCATCGAGAAAATACATGCAGACAAACAAAGAGTACGGGGCAATAGTGAAAATACAGCAAAAAACTTAAAAGGGAGCGAATGTTGTGAATAGTATGGTAGAAATAGATAGAATAATGAAATTGCTTCAGGACCCAGACACTGACCTAGAAGTAGTTATCAGAAGAGCTAGACCTGGAAATGAAAGTCCTATAAAAGATAATCCCTCTGAATCCGAAGTTGCTTATCAATTAAAGTTAAAAGAACTCAAAGCTAAAGAAAGAGCACTTGCAAGAAGAGAAGCGGCGCTGGATGCGAGAGACACTAGAGCCTCTCTTCACGTATACAATCGACCCTCCTATGAGCGAGAGTCATCTAGAAGATCTAGAAGCGATGATGATACTAACTATCACAATTAATTTCTAATATAATAAATTTAAAAATAGTATTCTCTATTTATCTAAATGATTAATATTCAAAATTTCAGTTATTATCAAAACAAAAAGAAAAAAACACTAAACGTAGAGGTTTGTGATACATTTTGGAAAAAATTTTCGGGTCTAATGTTCAGAAAAAATTCAAAACCACTCCTATTCCCATTCTTAAAAGAAGAAAATCTTTCAATACATTCTTTTTTTTGTAAACCTTTCAAAGCAATTTGGATCGACGATAAATTACAGATAACAAAAGAAAAAGAAGTTTACAATTGGCGGCCATTCATAAATGGCAAAGGAAAATATTTAATTGAAATTCCAATTCCTCGTTGAGTAAAGCAAGCTTTGAATAAATAGTTGCGAAGCAACAAAATAGAAAAGTCACAAAGGAAATTTGCGAGTTAGTTTTGATGAACGACGAGTGAAGAAAAACAATTATTCTTCTTGGGGTTTCTGCGAAGCTGACTTACGTTGTGTAGAGAAGCCTTTCTTCTGTGAAGAAAGGGAACTCCGACGATAAAAGCTTTCACTCAATAATGATAAAGTATCCGTCGATGAAAAATTTCTTCAAACGAAACATTTAAATATCCCTTCGGTGTCAATATTTTAGAATGATAGAAAAGGAGGTAATTAAATGGGATCAGTACTTGTAAAAAACGCTATCGTAAGAAAGCCTGGTTATCTTTACTATGTTGACGGAAAAGGAAACGTATGTGAAGCTAAAATGGCTAGAGGCGGAAAAAAGAAAAAGAAAAAGTAATTTTTCTTTTTTAATAGCTTAGTATTATTATTTTTTTTATTTAAAACATCATATTCAATGTGCCGGGCTTTAGGGAGTGCCGGCACATTCATTTTTTTTCTCTCAATCTAACAGATTTTATTAAACTTTAAATCTCGTCGAATTTTTCGAGTTGTATTTTATAGTGGTAACTAAGCAAAGATTTATAAATTAGTAACTTTCTTTTAAATTATGGCAAACCACGAAAGAAATTCAGTTTTAGCAACAAGAATCTTAGTTGATTACGCTCCCGGAAGTAGATCTGCTACTCAGGAAACTATAGAAAAAATGAGGAACTATGCTTCTATACTTTGGTTATATTCTCAAAGTCATGAACTCCCGCCAGTTTTTATCTCGGTATTGCCTGATTTAACCAGAATTGTAATTAACTTAGAGGATGAAGCTGACGCACGTAAATTAAGGGAGACTTTAACAGCTGACGAAAACTTCCAAACTAGGGAAAATCAATTTATTCCTGGTGATTGGGAATTTTATTCAAAAGGCGGGGTCAATACTAGATATGAAGTCAAGGTAATGGCGCAAAGAAAAGCACGTATGTGCTAATTATTTGTATATTTTATTAATTGTTCATATTTCTAACTTTCTCCTCGATAAAGAGATATTTCACTACAATAATCTATTTAAATCAATTTTGTAGTCATTTTACTATGGTTACTCAAGAACCGGCTATTCCGAGCTTGAAGGACACACAGCAAATACCCTATGATGAGGTAATCGAGAAGTATTTTCCTGTGATTAAAGATCATCCCGCAGTTAGCCCCCGAGATACTGCTTTTCATTTTACTCCTCAAGCAGTTAGATACTTTGCAAGAGAGGGCGTTCTTCCTTACACCTTTGACAATGTACGTGGAGAAATTACCTTTGCTTTAGACGAAAGCCGTTATGAGTTTATGACTCCGGATGACTTTAGAATTCAATTTCACGAACTTTTCAGTTCTATGTCTCCGCAATTATTAAAAAACTTAACTTCTGAAAACTCTCAAATAAATTTTATTCATCTCCCCGGGGATGTCATAGAAAGACTAGCTCCCTACGTTGCAGATCCAGAGCTAATTACTAGTTATGTTAAACAAAGGAAGCTTGAAGCAGATATTAATCGGGGATTTATAAGCGATGCAGAAGGGAACAAATTTGTTGATGGTGTTTTGGGCTGGGCAATAAAAGAACGAGCAAGCGATGTACATTTTGAATCCATGGGCGGTTTAGAGCGACGTATTAGAGTTAGAATAGATGGGATCCTAAGGGAATGTCCGAGTGATCTTGATTCGGATTTATACCGAAAATCAGTAGTTATTTTAAAAAATCGTTGTGGTGCGGGAATTAAAATAGATGAAAAAAGAAAACCGCAGGATGGCCAACTAACATACGTTTCAAGTATTGTCGAAGGAAAGGGCGCCGCACAAGTTTACGATTTAAGAACTGCTTTCCGTCCAGTTTTTGGCGGAGATGAAAATGTAATTCTCAGAATTGCCCAAAGAGGAACATTCAAAACTTTGGATCAGCTAGGCTTATCTAGTTATGATCACCAAAGAATAAAAGATACTTTTGTAGAACCCAATGGAATTATTTTAGTGACTGGTCCAACGGGAAGTGGTAAAACTACAACGCTATACGGTATGCTCCATAGCATAAACGATCCTAAAATAAAAATTATTACTATGGAAGATCCAGTAGAAGTTAAAATACCGGGACTGCAACAGACTCAAGTTTTAAGAGAAATTGGCGTAGACTTCCCTAGTTTTCTTAGAGGCGCACTGAGATCCGACCCTGATGTTGTTTTTGTTGGGGAAATAAGAGATAATGAAACTGCACAGGCAGCAATCGAAGCAGCAAAAACAGGTCATATGGTTTTAAGTTCACTTCACACAAATAATGCTTCCGGCGCTGTAAACAGATTAATAGGTATGGATGTTTCAAAAGTAGAACTAGCCGAGAATTTGCGAGGAGTTTTAGCTCAAACATTAGTACCTATTTACAAAAGAGATTTACTAGGAAGACTTCTTTCAGGGAATCCGACTTTGGCTGACTTACACTTTATGGGATGTGCTCCTGAAGAGAAAGCTATGAATAAGGAAAAAGCTCTAGCTGATTCTGTGGAAAATGCATTAAGTAGACTACAATGTATTTCTGGTGGAGAAGCATTGAATCAACTCATAGATGAGAATTTTTACCCGGCAGGTTCTTTACCTTTCTACGGGGGAGATGAAAGAATTTTCGCGGGAAGAGAAGCACTAACAGAATTTTGGCTTTTAGATGAACAATCGCAGGATGCAATCTGCAGCCCAGTTGCTAGCATTTCTCTATTGACTAGTGCAGCAGAACATTCGGGAATGCGACCAATGTTTATTTCAGGAGTAGAAAAAGTAAAGGCAGGCAAGACTTCTTTAGAAGCCGTTGTAGATGCTGTTGGAAAATCCGTATTCAAGAGAAAAAAAGAATTTCTTAAAAATTGGATAACTGTTTAATTTTAGTAAGATTCGCATAATTTTTATACTATCATTTTCTATTTATCTAAATGGTAACTCAAGATTACGTCTTAGGAATAGAGTGCACAGCACATACTTTTGGAGTTGCAATTTTAGAATATAAAACCAAGAAAATTCTTGTAAATATTAAAGATATGTTTTCTACGGAAAAAGGTGGATTAATTCCAAACGAAGTTGCAAAACACCACAAAGAAATTGCTCCGCAGTTATTCGAAAAGGCACTCGGAGATGCAAAGATCACAAAAGATCAAATAAAATTCATCGCACTTTCAAACGCACCAGGACTTGCTCCCTGTTTACTCGAAGGAATGCGTTACGCAAAAAAACTTTCTAAAGAATTAAACATTCCTGTTGTTCCAGTAAATCATTGTATTGCTCACCAGGAAATTGGAGAAGTAACCGGCGCAAAAGATCCTGTTCTACTTTATGCTTCTGGTGCAAATACACAAATTATTGCTTATGAGGCTGGAAAGTATAGAGTGTTCGGTGAAACTTTAGATATGGGTATTGGAAATTTCATTGACACATTCGCACGACATATCGGACTCGGTTTTCCCGGCGGACCAAAAATTCAAGAGTTAGCAAAGAATGGGAAGAAATTAATTGATTTAGGATATTCAATAAAAGGAATGGACGTTGCGTTTTCGGGGATGCTCACAAAACTTCAACAGATGTTTGATAAAAAACAAGAAACTCTCGAAGATTTATCTTTTTCACTACAGGAAACTGTTTTTGCAATGTTAACGGAAGCAACCGAAAGAGCTTTAGCTCACACTGGAAAAAAAGAAGTTCTGATGGGTGGGGGAGTTGCTTGTAATTCTAGATTTCAAGAAATGGTAAAAATTATGGCTGAAGAAAGGGGTTGTAAATTCTTTTGTCCCGAAAGACAATTTTTGGTGGACAATGCAGGAATGATAGGGTTTTTAGGAATTAAGATGCACGATGTAGGAATTTTTTTCACTCCAGACAAATTAGATGAATTAGATATTAAACCAAGAGAAAGAACCGATCAAGTGGACGTGACCTGGAGATGAAACAAAAAATAAATCTTAAAGTCACAATTTGGGCAATGATCGGCATTATCTCATTAGTATTAAGTTATTTCATTCATTGGTCGTTTATAGTTCTGACACTTATTGCATTCCTAATTAATCAAAGAGAACTTACAAATAGTAGTAAATAACCTAGCTCAATAATTTTTATAAACCCCATATATTGATGAATTTAAAAGAAAATGAAATTTGCACACTTCGCAGACTGTCATCTTGGTGGTTGGAGACAAGAAGAACTTCAGGCATTGAATTTTGAGTCCTTTCAAAAAGCGATTGATATTGTAATCAAAGAAAAACCAGACTTTTTACTTTTAGCAGGAGACTTATTTGATTCAGCTTATCCTCCTATTGAAATTCTAAAAGAAACGTTCGCAGAATTTAAGAAAGTTAAAGAGGAAGGAATCCCGGTTTTCATGATTGCAGGGAGCCATGATTTCTCTGCCTCCGGAAAAACTTTTCTCGATGTATTAGAAAAAGCAGGATTTTGTAAAAGTATAGACAAATTTAATGTCCAATCGGATGGAAGAATAAAACTCCTCCCTACAACATTCAAAGAATTAACTCTTTTAGGTTATTCTGGGAAAAAGTCTGGGATGGAAATAGAAGATTTGAGAAAAGTTTATATAGACGAGATTTATCCTCTTTCTATTTTTGCATTTCACTCAACAATTAAAGATGTTGTTGGAAATATCCCTATGGATTCTATAGATAAAGAAAGACTTCCGCTGGCAAATTACTATGCTATGGGGCATATTCACCAACGTTTCGAAACTCTAATGGGCTCATCTCCCTTCGTCTATCCCGGGCCAATTTTTCCAAATAATTTTCAAGAACTTGCGGATTTAAGGTGCGGAAGTTTTCAAATGGTTGAAATGGATGGGCCAAGAATAAAAACAAAAAGTGTTCTTATTCCAACAAAAGAAGTTGTATATCTTGAATTAGAGTTGGAAAGTGGTTTAACAGCAACAGAGGAAATAATTACTTCAATAGACAAATTAAGTTTAAGAAATAAGATATTTTTATTGAAGCTAAAAGGAACTTTAAAGAAAGGAAAATCTGGAGACATACGTTTTAATGAAATAGAGGAATTTGTAACAAAGAAAGAAGCATATTCTTTTTTAAGAAATATCTCTTCAATTAAAGTTCATGAAGCAGAGTTAGAAATTCATATAGAACATCATGAGGATATAGAAAGAAAAGTAATCGAAGAATACTCTAAAAACAACCCTACGGACTTTGACAAAGTCATAAATAACTTAATGCATTCACTATCTATCGAAAAAAATGAAGATGAAAAAGAAGTTATTTATGAGAAAAGATTAATGGACGATTTAAAAAAAGTTCTAAAGCTTGGAGAGGTGTTGGTATGATTATCAAAAAACTTAAATTAACAAACATAAGAAGCTACCAATCTTTAGAAATTGAATTTCCAGTTGGAACTATTCTTCTTTCAGGAGATATTGGTGCTGGGAAAACTTCAATTCTTCTAGCACTCCAATTCGCACTATTTGGTTTACAACCAGGGCAAAAAGGGGCTTCTCTTCTAAGACAAGGTGAAGAAACTGCTTCTGTAAAACTAAACATAGAAATTGATGGAGAGCAAGTAGAGATAGAAAGAGCATTACAAAAAGCAAAAAATGGGAGCATAACACAAGAGGACAGTTCTATCAAAATAGGAAAAGAGATCTTCGAGCTGTCTACTTCTGAACTAAAAAATAAAGTAATCTCGCTATTAGAATATCCAAAAGAATTCGCAAAAAAATCAGATCTATTATATAAGATTACAGTGTATACTCCTCAGGAAGGTATGAAGGAAATTATAAATGAAAGACCCGAAACGCGTCTAGATTTGATTAGACATATTTTTGGAGTAGATAGATACAAAAGAATAAAAGAGAATGCACAGATATTTTTACAAAAAATCAAAGAAAATGTAAAAGTAAAAGAAAGTCAAATAAAAGAGATTAACAACTTGAGAGAAAAGCTAACAATGGCCAGTGAAGAAAAAATAAAAGTCTCTAAAGAACTACTAGATTCTTCAACCAGCCTTGATAAGATTACATCAGAAAAAAAGGAGCTTGGAGAAAAAATAGAGATTCTAAAAAAAAGATTAGATGAAAAAGCAAAGTTCGATGTAGAGAAATCAAAGAAAGAAGGAGAATTGCAAGGGAAGAAAGCACTAAAAATGCGTTTGGAAAGAGAGATAAGTACGTCCAATGCCCAGCTGTCCCAAAAGTTTGACTTTAAACAAGAATCACTAGAGAACACCAGCTTGCTACTAATGAAACATAAAAGAATTCTGGAAGAGTTAAGTTCTAAATTTACTGATGTAAGCTCTAAGATTTACTCATACAATTCTCAAAAAGAAACTTCTCTCCAATTAAAAGAAAAAGTAATCTCCTTGGAGAACTGCCCTACCTGTTTTCAGTCTGTAACCTGTGATCATAAGGACAAAATCTCTAAAAAAACACAGTTCGAAATTGAAGATGTTCAAAGAGAGCTAGAACAAAAAATAATTGAAAAGTCAAGGCTTGTGAGAGATATTGAAACAGAGAAAGAATTCATTCAAAAGTATGAGCAAGACAAGATGATTTTGGAAAGAGAGAAAATAAAATTTGAACACCAAAAGCTTGTGGAAACAAAAATAAAAAGCGACATGATTATACTAGAAAGAACAATTCAAGAGATTTCTTTACTGGAGTCAGAAATAAACTCTTTATCTTCTCAAATATTAAAATTTGAAGATGCAAAAAAGATATATGAGCAAGAAAGAATAAAATTCGATTCAATTGACTTAGAGTGTAGAAAAATAGAGATTAGATCTGCTGAAAAAAGAAAGGAAGTAGAAATGCTAAAGAAACAAGTTGAGCAAATTGGAATAGAGATAGCACAAAAAGAAGGAATAAGAGAGCAGATGGCCTATTTAAGAAATTTGCAAGATTGGCTAGAAGAAAAGTTTCTTCCACTGATTTCTTTAACTGAAACAAATGTCATGATTACATTAAGAAGAGATTTTTCAAAAATATTTAACGAGTGGTTTTCAACATTAGTTTCTGACACACTTTCAGTAAGACTAAATGAAGACTTTACACCCATTATAACAAATCAAGACTATGACATTGATTATGATTTCTTATCCGGTGGAGAGAGAACTGCTGTTGCGTTGGCTTATCGTCTAGCATTAAATCAAGTCATTAATACAATGTTATCAAAGCTAAAAACAAAAGATGTAATTATCCTGGATGAACCTACAGACGGATTTTCAGAACAGCAGTTAGATAAAATGAGGGATATTTTTGAACAGCTCGATGCAAAACAAATTATCTTAGTCAGTCATGAACAAAAAATTGAAGGCTTTGTGGATAATATTATTCGGATAAAAAAAGATGGGACTTCAAAAGTTGAAAGTGTACAATAACTTTATTTATAATTTGTCTATTTTTTCTCCAAAGCATCTATCTCCTGCGTCTCCCCGTCCGGGCACTATGTATCCATTTTCGTTAAGTTCTGGGTCAATTGCTGCCGTGTAGACTTTTATTGTACCGTCGTATTCGTTTATTCTTTTAATCCCTTGTTGTGAAGCAATTGCCGAGGCTAAAATTATTCTTCTAGGTGAAAGCTGTTTAATTAATTCTGCGCAGTCAATTAGACTTCCACCTGTTGCAAGCATGGTGTCTGTAAGAATTACTATTTTATCTCTAATGTTTGGAAGTGCACAGTAGCTGATTTTAGATTTAAGAGTCCTTTCATCTCTCATTGCTCCAATGAATCCTGTTTCTGATTCTGGAAATGCTTTTTGTAGTCCGTTGTATAATGGAATTCCTGCTCGAAGAACTGTTACAAGGGCGGGACTTTCTCTTAGGAGTATATGCTCTACATCTCTTCCTAGGCTCGTTTTTATTTTGACAGATTCAACCTCCAGGTAGTTAGCTATCTCTAGTCCTATATATTCTCCAATCTTCTCAAGAGAACTTCTGAAGTCTTCGCTTCCAGTATTCGGATTTCTTATTTTATATAGTAACCTTTCAAGTTGGGGATTTGTGTGAGTTTTCATCATTTTAGCTTAGCCTATCCTGTAAATCTCCGTAGTCTATTCTTAGTTCTGAAGGTTTGTTTTTTATTGCTGCGTATCTTTTTCCGTTGTACCACCAGTAGCTAAATTCTGGGGTGTATCCCATATTTTCGAAGTATTTTACAGTTTCATCAAGTAAAGGGTTTCCTTCGTACTGTGTTGAGTATTTTGTTTTTAGATTTTCAGGTTTATCTCCTTTTCTCAGCCATGCCCAACCTTTTCCGTCCCACACGTAGACGAGTATATTCCCCGAATAGCCTGCGTTAGTGTGTCTGCCTTCTACGTTCTTGGCTCCTTGCCAGTCCAAGCATTTGGTTACTCGGATGTCTCCTTCTTGTGGCGTGTATGCATTTCCTTTGTATACTGTAATTTTGATTTCCTCAATAAATTCTCTTCAAAAAGAGTATATTAATTTCTGTTGGGGAATAGTCTACAACATATTTTTTTATATTCTTTTTATTAAGCATTCACAAGGAGAAAAAAATGGAAAAACAAAAATTCAAAGAATACATAAAAAATAATAAAATAATAATCGGAATGATACACGTGCCAGCCTTGCCTGGAACACCAGAGAACAAATTATCCTCCGAAGAAATAATAGCTAAATGCATCTGCGAAGCTGAAATCTACAAGAAGTACGGATTAACAACTTTGATGATCGAAAACATGCACGACATACCATACACAAAAAACATCGGACCAGAAATAATTACTCTAATGTCAATCATCGGAAGAGAAATAAAAAAACTAGGACTCTACTGCGGAATACAAATACTTGCCGCAGCAAATAAAGAAGCAATAGCAACGGCAAAAGCATCTGGGATGGATTTCATAAGGGCTGAAGGATTCGTATACGCACACGTAGCAGACGAAGGTTACATCGAATCATGCGCAGGAGACTTGCTAAGGTACAGAAAATCAATCAGCACAGAAAATGTACTAATCTTCACAGACGTAAAAAAGAAACATTCATCACATGCAATAACTTCAGATGTCAGCATAGCAGAAACAGCACATACTGCAGAATTCTTCTTATCAGACGGAGTAATCGTAACTGGAGTATCAACTGGAACAGAGGCAGACTTGGAAGAAGTAAAACAAGTAAAAAGTACTGTGCACATTCCAGTACTAATCGGCTCAGGAATCTCAACTGAAAATCTAAAGAACTACTACAATCACTCAGACATCTTCATCGTAGGATCCTACCTAAAAAAGAATGGCTACTGGAAAAACGAACTTGACGAAGAAAGAATAGCTAGTCTAATGGATGAACTTGAGCGATTGAATAATTAAGAAAATTTAAATACTAAACAAAACTCATAAACAAAAAGATGGCAAAACAAAAAATAATTTTAGCGTCAACTAGTCTTAGAAGGCAAGAGCTAGCTCAGCAAATGGGACTAGATTTCAAAGTAATGCCAAGCAGCTATGAAGAGGATATGACTATGAAACTCTCACCTAAAAATTTAGCAATGGAACTTTCATACGGAAAAGCAAAAGACGTTGCAGATAAATTAAATGAAGGGATAGTAATTGGCATTGATACCTTCATTGCATTCAAAGGAAAGAAGCTAGGAAAACCAAAGACCAAAGAAAAAGCCTATGAGATGCTAAAAAGTTTTTCAGGTAAAAAACTAAAAGTCTATTCTGGCGTTTCAATAATCGACTGCAAAACAAAAAAAGAAATAAAAGATTACGAAGTTTCAAAAGTAAAATTCAGAAAAATAACTGATGATGAAATAAAAAGCTACATAGCAACTGGCGAGCCGTTAGACAAAGCAGGGGCATTCGCAATTCAAGGACTTGGAAGTATATTTATTAAAAGCATAGAAGGTTGCTATGCAAACATCGTAGGTTTCCCGATCGCAAACATCTATAAAAATTTGAATAAGCTCGGTGTAAATGTTTTCGAACATGAAAAGTGGAAAGGTAAAAAATAATTTTAATTTAAGAAATCATTTCCTCTAGAACTTTTTTTACTGCCTCTAAATTATCTTTAAGAATCTTCAGTTTCCATCCGTCATCAGGTTCATCGAATGAGTCTTGATTATCAAAGTTCATTCTTCCATATATGCTCTGGCTCATTCCTCTAGCCGCATTTTCTAAAGTTTGTCTGTTGTGTTTTCTGTACAGTTCACATTTTTCTTCAAAAGTGTAGACTACTCTTTGTGAAGTTCGTTCTTCGTATCGTTTCATTCTTTCAATTTCTTCTTGTGTAAATTCCATTTTGTCTCCGTTTGATTTTAAAGGGCCGCTTCAGTGCGGACCCGGATTTGTCTTCGTTTTATACTTGCGCTTGCATTGCTGTGTAGCGGAAGTTTCTTGCTGCTAAGTAGCAGTTTGCTGCAAGTCTTCTAGCTCTTGTGTCACCAGTCGTTCGGTATTGTGCGAATCTTAAGTTCCCCATACCATTCATTAGCCTTTCTTTCTCTCGCGGCATTTGGGTTGCTTGGATTCTTCCGATTAGGTTCATTGCTCCGTTTTCGTAGTTTTCGTTTGTTGCCATGTTTTTCCTCCTATGATTTTAGTTAAAAGATTAGAGAAAGAGGTATACATAAATTTCTGTTGTAGATAAGTCTACAACATATATTCTTATACTACTTTTAGTTTAACATATTAAGAAGAACAAAATGAAAATCAAAGACTTGAAAGGAGGTAAAAGAAAATGGAAGACCTAACTAATAGAATAGCTGAAGCAGAAGAGTTTGAAAGAGCTCATGCAACAGAAATAGCGAAAAATAGATGCACTATAGACGAGCACGGAAAAATTGTCGGAAGATCTTTACCAAAGCATCAAATTGTTCTGCTAGAAACAGCAAAAAAATGGCTTTCTGCAAAAAATTATGAAAAAGCAGAAGACTACTTCATTAGAGCAGGAGATTTGGAGGACGCTGCAAGAAGATTTGAGGAGGAAGGAGATCTAAATAGGGCAAGAAAGTTCTGGAGTCTGGCTGGAAAAAATCCTACTGGATATCAAGACGAATTTCAAGAAACATCTGGAGATTGCTTCCTAAAAGCTGGAGAAATATATTCCGCAATAAATAGCTACGCCGATGCAATCTACTCCTATATACTAAGCGACGGAAGCCGCGATTCACACGGGGATGACAGGCCGGGGATTGAGAATGCACTCTCTCTTCTAAACAAAGTATGGAAGATAAAACGTGCAGAGGACGCAAGACTACTAGAGGTAAGAAGAAAGTACTGGCAAAAAGAATAATGCTATACTAACCTCCCTAGGTAATAGCTAGTGCTCTAAGAAAGACAATAAGAATAGCGAAAAAGCTAAAGAAGAGTAGCTATTTATTTAAGAGTAGTAGATCATAGCTTTAAATTATAGCGAATTATTTTTCTGTAGTTTTAAAATCCACAACAAAAACAAAGATATAAAAAGAAGTTTATCTCAAAACATTTATGATCTTAACAAAACCAGAAATTCTGAAAGAAATAAAAAAAGGAAATGTTAAAGTTGTTCCATTTTTTGAAGCGGCAGTCGGTCCGGCATCAATAGATTTAACTTTAGACAAGGAGTTAAGAATATTTACGAATAAATCTATTCTTATAGAAGAAAATGTAGACTATAAAAAAATAACAAAGACGCTAGACATATCAAAAGGATATAATCTAAAACCGGGAGAATTAGTTTTAGGAATAACAAAAGAAAAAATAACTTTTCCAGAGAATATTTGCGGTTGGTTAAATTCTCGTTCTAGATTCGCAAGAGTGGGTCTAATGAGCCATATCACTGCACCATTCATCGCACCAGGAATTTCTAATCACCAAGTTCTAGAGATATTTAATTGTAGTAATCATACAATAAAATTGATGCCTGGCGTAAAGATTTGTCAGTTAGTTTTAGAGGAATGCAAAGGCAAAGCAAAATATCTCGGTAAATTTAAGGAGCAAACGCTATAATGGATTTCGAACAAGTTAGGGAAACACTAAAGCAAATAGGCCTAGGCCATAACGAATCAAAGATTTACATAACTCTTCTAAGGCTTGGCCCAAGTATGGCTGGAAAAATAGCGAAGGAGTCAAACATTGATAGGAGTGCAAGTTATGACTCCCTAAAATCATTATTAAAAAAGGGACTTATCAGCTATTCTATTGAGGCAAATAGAAAGAAATTTGCCGCTGCAAATCCTGAAAAGCTTAAAAGTTATCTACAAGAAAAAGAAGAATTAGTCGATTCAGTTTTATCCAATTTAAAGGACATGTATAAAAATACTGAGGAAAAGTCGCAAGTTAATATGTATAAGGGGTTGAAGGGAATAAAAACTGTTCTTGATGACATTATTCAAAATGCAAAAGGAAAAGAAAACTTGGTAATTGATTCTTCTGGAAAATTTGCAGAAAAAATGCCTTACTATCTTCCTCACTTCGTTAAATCTCTAGAGAAAAATAAAATAAAGATTAGACATCTAGTAAGAAGAGACCACAAAAAGAGTTTAAACTCAAGTAAAACAACAGATGTAAGATTTTTCCCAGAAGGTGTCGGGGAGCAAACTTTAACAACCAACATTTATTCTGATAGAATTGGCCTTATCTTGTGGACCAATGTTCCTGAAGCAGTAATCATAAAAAACAAAGCGGCATATGAAGCTTATAAAAGTTATTTTGAAATTCTTTGGAATAGTTCTAAAAAATAATTTTTCATAATTTACTTCCCAAACCATCTAGCTCTAAAACCACTAGCTTCTCTAATCTGATCTTGAGCTTCTAGGAATACTAATTCCTCATCTACTTTACTTAAT
>JBAXEZ010000018.1:0-16728 GCA_037140195.1 archaeon | reverse complement strand
GTTATGTTGTTTATGCTATTCTATCTTCCTACTATTTTTACGGATTTTATTATTTGGGTAGAAAATACAAAAATAATCTTCTGTCTGTTATGAGTGTTATTGGGGCTGTTTCAATTGTTTTAATTTATTTGGCAATGATTATTGGTGGTGGCACGTTTGAGAGTAAGTTTGATCAGTTTAATCAAACTGTTAGTCAACAGGAAGCGGTTTTGAATAATTTAATTGCAACGAATGCATCTACGGAGCAGATTGCTGTGGTGCAAGGAGCTATGGGCAAATCTTTTATTGAGTTTTTTGGAACTTATTTAGTTTATTTAATGGTTTTTCTGTTTGTTTGGTTGATTGGGGCTGTTCTATTTGATGTTGCTTTGATAAAATTGAAAAAGGTTGAATACGCCCGGGTTACGGGTATTATTGGTCTGGTTTCGATTGGGCTGGCCTTGTCTGTTTTTGGTATTTTTTTAGCAGTTCCTCTTATGATTGCCTACAGCGTTATGCTAATTGTTATCTTATTTAGTCAGGCTAAGAAGTTTAAAGAGATTAGATAGTTTAATAAATAATATTTTAGTGTTATATTTATGCGAACGTATATTGTGGATGTTTTGGAGAAAGTTCTAGAAGGTAAGTTGACGAGGGAAGAAATTGAGAGTTTAGTTGAAGTTCCTCCGCAGGCAGATATGGGTGATTTTGCGTTTCCGTGTTTTTCTTTGGCTAAAATTGAGAAGAAGTCTCCCTTGGCAATTGCGCAAGAATTAGTTGAAAAGATTAGGAAAAATTTGCCCGGACAAATATCAGGCGTAGAATTAAAATCAGCTTATGTGAACTTTTTTGTTAATAAAAAGTTCTTGGCGGAGAAGGTTTTGAAGGAAGCGACAAAGAAAGGATATGGCTCTAGTAAAGAAGGAAAGGGGAAAAAGATTGTTATTGATTTATCTTCTCCAAATATTGCTAAACCATTCGGTATTGGCCATCTGCGTTCTACTATCATAGGAAGTGCTATTGGTAATATTGCAACTCTTTTGGGGTATAAAGCTGTAAAAATTAATTATTTAGGTGATTGGGGAACTCAGTTTGGAAAATTGATTGTAGGTTATCGTCTTTGGGGAGATGAGAAGAAGTTGAAAGAAGATGCTACTAGACATTTATTAGAAATTTATGTAAAGGCAAATGCGGAAGAATATGAGCAACAGGCGAGGGATGAATTCAAGAAACTTGAGAATGGCGATGAAGAGAATTTAAAGTTGTGGAAAAAATTTAGAGATTTAAGTTTAAAAGAATTTAATGAAATTTATAATTTCCTAGGGGTTAAGTTCGATGTTATTTCTGGAGAATCTCTATATAATGATAAGATGGATGCAGTCGTTAGTAAACTTCAGAAAAAAGGATTATTGAAAGAAAGCGAGGGTGCACAGATTGTGGATTTAGAGAGTGAAGGACTGGGAGTGGTTTTGATTAAAAAGAATGATGGTGCGAGTTTGTATGCTACTCGTGATTTGACTGCCGCTATTGATCGTTATGAAAAATATAAATTTGACAAATTAGTTTATGAAGTTGGGCAGGAACAGAAGTTGCATTTCAAACAAGTATTTAGAGTTTTAAAATTGCTTGGTTATGATTTTTCGGATAAATGTGTTCATGTTGCACATGGATTATATCTTGGAGAGGACGGAAAGAAGTTTGCCACTAGAAAAGGAAAGACCGTTTTTATGAAAGATGTTATTAGCGAGACTTTTGAAATTGCGAAACAAAATTTGTCTAAGCGAGAGAATACTTTATCGGAATTTGATTTGAATGAAAGAGCTAGATTAATTGCTTTAGCTGCTATCTTCTACGGGGACTTGAAGAATTATCGTGAGAACGATGTTGTTTTTGATTTGGATAAATTTTTAGAGTTCGAAGGAAATACTGGGCCTTATTTACTGTATTCTTATGCTAGGGCTTCTTCTATTTTAAGAAAAGTAAAGAAGACAAAAGCTAAAATGGGGATTTTTGATTTATCTAAAGAAGAGACTGCTTTGTTAACAAAGTTACAAGATTATCCTGAAATTGTTAAGCGAGCTTACGAGTCTTTGGCCCCGAATATCGTCGCGAATTATGCGTTTGAACTTTCACAATGTTTTAATGAGTTCTATCATGTTAACTCTGTTATTGGAAGTAAGGAAGAAGTTTTCCGATTGAAATTAATAGAAGCTTTTAGAAATGTTTTGAAGAGTGCATTGAATTTATTGGGAATAATTGAATTAGAGGAAATGTAGTAACCACCGGAGATATCTCCTTTGGTTGGAATCCTCTTAAGTTTGGCGAACTTTGTTCGCGATTAATTGGTTAAATTTTTCTCGGTTCCGTCCAACAAGTTGGACCCTGAACCTAAAAATTAAAATTTATGAATAGTTTTTTATATCCTCTTGTTCTAGGTAATTTATGGAATATAAAACTGAAAAATCGTCTGACGGAACTATTAAAATAAATTTTAAAGAGGGTTATATTGCAGTGATTATTCCTACGAAGGAAGAGAAGTTTGCGGTTTGTGTTTCGTGCCAGATTGGTTGTGCGGTTGGATGTAAGTTTTGTCATAGTGGAAAGCTAGGGTTTAAGAGAAATTTAACTGCTGAAGAAATTGTAAACCAAGTTCGGGTTGCACAGAAAGTTGAGAAGGCAATTCCAACTAGTATAATTTTTATGGGAATGGGTGAGCCGCTACTAAACTTGGAAAACGTTTTGTCTGCAGGGGAAAAGATTCATGAGGAATTTAGAATATCTTACAATAGGATTACTATTTCTACTAGTTGTTTGAAGAATTTAGATAAGTTGGAGAAAGTTAAGTTTAATTTGGCTTTGTCTGTTCATTCTGTGTTTGATGCAACTAGAAAGAAAATTATGCCCAAATCTGCTTCGATAAGTAAGCTTGTGAAGTTTGCCAATAGTTATATCTCTTTTGGCAATAATAAAAAATATGTTATGATTGAATATGCTCTTATCTCAGGAGTTAATGATTCTGATAAGGATCTGAAGAAATTGATTTCTTTGAAATGGCCGAAAAGAAGTCTGTTCAATTTGATTGAATTTAACGATATTGATGATATGAAAGGAAGTTCGATTGAAAGGTTAGAGTCTTTCAAACAGGAGATTATTAAGAAGGGTTGGAAATGTTTTATTAGAAGTTCAAGAGGAAAGGATATAGAAGCATCATGTGGGATGCTCAGTTGCTAATTATTTCTTTTTCTTCTTGGGAGCAGGTATTCTCGAGGTATATCCTTTTTTCTCTCTGGTTAAGTATAAGTAAATTATAGGTAAGATACCTGCAGTGTTAAGAATAAACAGTAGGAAAAACCATCTTGGTTGATTTCGTCTGCCCGCTCTCCAAAGTGCAAAGCCTTTCCAAATTATTTCCCAAAAAAATAAACCTATAAAAAAAGGGCTAAGTGTGCTTATACCCATTCCAAAATCAAGTACTCCTACCATCTTTTATTAAATCTTTTTGAAATCGTTCCAAGCAATTTCAAATAATTGTTCTAATGCTTGTGCGAAGAATTCTGTGTTAATCCATACACCTAAATCGTAATTTGGATGTACTGTTTCATCATTTAACAACATGAATAATATTTGTTCGCTGTCAATTACACAGAATCTAGCTTGTAAGTTCTTTGTGTCTCTAACTTCTGCTACCTTAGCTAGTTCTTTAGCTATTTTTATATTAGCTTGAGTTATTGGAGCTCCAATTCTAATCTTAACCCCTCTCTTCTTTGCTTTTTCAAAGCTAGGTAACAATACTTCCATTTTTCTTGTTAATCCTTCTGCTGTGGTTACCAAAGTGATTGTATTTTCTGCATCTCTAACTAGCATATCTAAATGGTTGTATAAGTTCTGTCTTCCTCTTAAAGCGCCAGACATATCTGTAGGCTCTACGAACTTAACGCCATCACTAAATAATCCGTTTAACTCTTCTAGAACTTCATCGCCCTTTAATTTTTCTAATCTTACTGATTTTTCTTTTGCTTCAACAACAAGGTTCTTTTTTACTCTCTCAACTACTTCTTCTGGTTTTAAAGCAATAAATTTGATAGGTTTTCCAAGCTTCATTACTATGAAACCCTTTTTCTCTAAAGATTCTAAGATGTCGTATGTTCTGGATCTAGGGACGTCACTAATAGATGATAGCTCTCCTGCGGTAGATTGTCTCCTTGAAAGGAGCGCAGTCCAAACCTTCACCTCATACAGATTGAGATCAAATATCTTTCTTAGTCTGCCTAGGAATTCCTCTTTAACAATCATAAGAATTCTAGAGGCTAATAGTATTTAAATCTTTCTCTCAAATGTTTTTACTTTGAGGAGTGAAAAAAATAGCAATCTCGACGATAATTAAATTTTATTAAATGATATTTTATAGCTAGAATCTTTGATTTTACCTTCTTGCGAGTAATCAAATTTTTGATTAGTTTTTTCAAACAAAATCTTCTTTGCACCAATTCTTTTTGTTTCCTCGACGATAAATTCTTGTATTTTTTTTGCTAGTTTTTGTTCAAATAATATTTCTAATTCAATTACATCTTCTTTTACCAAATTTGCCTTCTTTCTAGCTGCTTGAACATTTCTGATTAGTTCATTTGCAGTTCCCTCAGCTTCTAATTCTGGAGTTATCGTCGTATTAAGTTCTATTTCTTACTCTTTAGATTTAACTAAAGTTATTTTTTTTATGTTTAATTCTTCTAGGATTATCTCTTCATGTTCTTTGGAAAGTTCGTATCCGTGTAATTTTACCTCAGAAAGAGGTTGTTTTAGAGGAAGTTTTTGAATATCTCTTTCTCTTAAAGCAATGGAAACTATTTCTCTTGTTTCTTTCATTTCTTGGTTTAATTTTTCGTCTATTTTTTTGGAATCGTATTTTGGCCACTCTTGTAAATGGACTGAATCTTTATTTCCTAGGTTTTGATAGATCATTTCGGCTATAAATGGCATCAAAGGAGCAATTATTTTTGAGAAAGTAGAAAGGACTTCTTTCAGTGTTGTTTTTGCATCAACATCACCGTCGCTAAATCTATTTCTATTTCTTCTTACATACCACGTGGACAAATCTTCAACGAAAAATTTTATCTCAGAACATACTTTTATAGGATCATAATTTTGGTAGGATTCATCTACTTTTTTATTTAAATCATTTAATCTTGATAAAATCCACTTGTCGAGGATATTTTTTGAATTAGCTTTTGTCTTTTCTTTAATATTTGGGTATAAAGAATAAAAATTATCTACATTATACAATAGCATTAGAACTTTTTTATAAACTTCTTCTAGTCCTTTTTCTGAAAAATTAAAATTATCTGCGTTCATTACAATTGAACCAAGTAAATAGAATCTCAAAGCATCTACTCCATATTTTTCTATTACGGTCATAGGATCTGGATAGTTACTTAGTTTCTTGGACATTTTTTTGCCGTCTTCTGCTAATATTAAACCGTGAACTAAAACGTTTTTGAAAGGAGCTTTTTCGAAAAGTGCGTTGCCTATAACTGCTAAAGTGTAGAACCATCCTCTTGTTTGATCTAATCCTTCCGCTACAAAATCTGCAGGGTACATTTTTTCGAATATGTCTTTGTTTTCGAATGGATAGTGTAATTGTGCGTAGGGCATGCTTCCTGATTCGAACCAGCAGTCAAATACGTCCGGAATACGAGTCATTTCTTCTCCGTCTATTTTGATTTTTACTTTGTCCACGAAATCTTTATGCAGATCCATCTTATCTTTCGGTAGATTTATTGCATATTTTTTTAGTTCCTCAATACTTCCCAGAACCTTTGTTTTTCCTGACTTTGATTTCCAAACTGGGATGGAAGCAGCCCAAAATCTATTTCTAGAAATGTTCCAATCTGGAGCGGTTACGAATGTGTGGTTTACTCTTCCTTCTTTTAGGAATTCTGGATGCCAGTTTACTTCTTTATTTGCTTTGATTAGATTGTCTTTTATCTTCGCTATATTTACAAATAACGCTGGCATTGCTTTATAGAACAAAGGAGTGTCACATCGATAGCAGAAGGGATATTCGTGTTCTTTTTTTTCTATTTTTACAATCTTACCTTGTTTTTTTAGTTCAATTATTATAGGTATATTCGTGTCAAAAATATATTGGCCTGCATAGTCGGTAACTTCCTTTGTGAATCTTCCTCTTTCATCTACGGGGGAAACAAAATCAATTCCATTTGCTTTGCAAACGTAGTAGTCTTCTTCGCCGAATGCGGGTGCGGTGTGAACAATTCCCGTTCCGTCTTCTGCTGTAACAAAATCACCTAGAAGTATTCTGAAAGAATTTTTCAAATGTGCGAAGTAAGGGAATAATGGTTCATATTTTACTCCTTTTAGTTTTTCTCCTAGAACTTCTTTTGTTATTTCATAATCTTCTTGAGATTTGTAAAATTTAGATATTAATTCTTTAGCTAGTAAATAAGTTGTCCCGTCTTTTTTGTCTTTAAGATATACGTAGGTTAAATTTGGATTTACTGTTAGTGCTAGGTTTGACGGTAGCGTCCACGGTGTAGTTGTCCATGCAAGAGCGTAGACGTCTTCGTCTTTTAGTTTAAATTTTACAGTTATTGTTTCGTCTTTTTTAACTTGGTAAGAATCGCCCATGGCAATTTCGGATTTTGCGAGTGGTGTTGAACATCTTGGGCAGTACATTAATATTTTTTCTCCTTCGTAGATTAAATCTTTATCCCACATTTGTTTGAAAACCCACCAAACGCTTTCGATGTATTCGTTGTCCATAGTTTTGTAGGCGTTTTTCATGTCGACCCATCTTCCCATTCTTCGGACTACTTTTGCCCAATCGTCTGCGTAGGAGAGAACTTTACTTCTACAGAATGCGTTGAATTTTTCAACGCCCATTTTTTCAATTTCATCTTTGGAATTTATCTTAAGTTCTTTTTCTGCGATATTTTCGATTGGTAATCCGTGGCAATCCCAGCCCCAAACTCTTCTGACATGTTTTCCTTTCATCGTCCAGAATCTCGGGATGACGTCCTTTTCCATGGAAGCTAATAAATGTCCGTAGTGTGGAAGACCGGTTGCGAAAGGAGGTCCGTCGTAGAATACAAATTCTTCTTTTCCTTTTGTTTGTTTTAGTGATTTTTCAAAAGTTTTGTCTTTATCCCAGAAATTTAAAATTTCATTTTCTTTTTCGTTTATTGTTTTGGGTGCGTCAGTCATAGTTAATCGTAGTTTGGTTGTTTTTTAAATTTAGTTATATCTGGTTTTGTTAGCCAGCAGTTCCAATGGTAGGGTTTTCCGGAGAAATAGTTGGCTATTTCGGTTGCTCTATCAGGGTTTGTTTCTTTTAGTTCTTTTATGTAATCGTATGCCGAACTATTTATCGAGGTTGGCGGGACTCCTTCGCTAACAAGTTTATCTGCAAATGTTCTCGCTTCATGGGGTCTTTCATCTAGTAATACTAGGAGAGGCTCTATCTTTACTCTTCGTTCCTCTCGAACTTCTTGAGGGGTGTCGGGAAATGTAGTGTTTAAGCTCATAAAAATTCACATGCAAGCAGGTTGGCTTGCTTACTAAATAATAATTGCAATGCTAGTACTGTTCTGAGAGATACTTTCTATACTAGTTTGCATAGTTTTGGATAGCATAGTCGCTATATAAATTTTTAGGTTTGCTATTTTATTGTTTATCTAGAATTTCTTGCTTTTTTCTTTTTGTTTCTTCTTTTGCTTTGATTTCTTTTTCGTAGTAATCTACTAGTTCTGTATTTCCTTGTTCGTCAGCAACCTTCTTCTTTTCTTCGTGGATTTCTATTTGTTCTTGCAGTGATTCAATTCCTTTTTCTAGTCTTTTCTTTCTGTTTGTCACTTTATTCTCCTTTTTAGTTTGTTTAACTCTTCTTCTAAAAAGTTTATTAATTTTTCTGTTTGGGCTATTGGAATCTCTGTATCCTTTCCATATTTTTCTTCTCTTACTTGTCTATAAGCTTGGTTTATTTTTTTGTAGGGGATTTTTACTTCTTTTAACCATTCTTCAAAAGAAGCGTTTGAAAATTCTTTTTCATCTAAAAAGCAGTTTATTATAAAAACCCCTCTAAGTCTTAGGAAGAGTGAATAAATTACACTATCCGAAGAGTATTTGCCTGTTTTTTTGTCTAATTCGGTTATTTCTAAGTCTGAGTTAATTGATTTTTCAGTTTGCGCTATAAAATCTTTAAAGTCTTTAAAGTCTATTTTTATTTGTTTTAGTTTTTCAATATAATTTTCGTTTATTGTTGGTTTTCCTTCCTTTATCGCAGAGTACATTAAAATAGGATTTCTCTTTATTGCAGTTTGAATTTCATTTTCTGTTAAAACTATTATATCTATTCCTATTTCTTTTTCTATTTGGAATTTTTCTTTAGAAATAATTAGAACATCTATGTCTGAATTTTCATTTGCTTCTCCTCTTGCTTGGGACCCATAGAGTATTACTGCGATTATCTTGTCTAAGTGAGGATATATTTTTTCTAAAATTTTTTCTTTAATTGTTTTCTTCGCAATTCTTATTATCAATACTTGCTCGTTTATCCATTCTTTTGGAGCGAAGATGTGTGCTCCGTTTCCAACTCGGCTTACTGTTCTTATTAGCTGTTCTTGTTTGATGATTTCCATGTATATACTAAGTATATACTTATTTTTAAATGTTTGCGTTCCCAACTTAGAAAAGGTTTATAAATGTTGATACTTATTAGATATCAATTGATACTTAGTATTAAAGGTAAATAAAATGATTATAACTAAAAAAATTGAAGAAAAAACAAATGCAAGATATCCTAATTTAAATACTGTTTTAATGGTCGAAGATTATCTAAAAGACCGTCGTGATATTCCTATCAAAATTGCTGATCTAAAAAAAGGTTTGCCAAAGCAAGTTATGCATCAAACTCTTGTGGTTATTTTAGAATATCTCTGGCGCTCTGGGAAAATTGTCTATGGCCCTCGAGGGATTCAATGGATATATTCTACTCCTGATCATTTAAAAAAAATGTTTGAGGGTAGTTTGGAGGTTTAAAATGTTTTTAGGAAAGGAAGTTCGGGTTTTACTGAGAGATTCTGCTAAGGAAAGTTTCTTAGAATTGAAGAAAAGAACTGACAAAGAATCTTGCTCGTTAATTAATTCTATTGAAAGAATGATTGGAATTCTGAAAGAAAATCCTCAATATGGGGATCCGATAAGAAAAGAGTTAATTCCAGAGTCTTTTAAAAAAATTGGAATTCAAAATTTATATCGTGCAGAATTATCAAATTTTTGGCGTATGCTTTATACTTTGGAAGGAAATAGGGTTGAGATTTTCTGTTTTGTGTTAAGTATAGTAGACCATCCTACATATAACAAACTATTTGGATATAAATAATTTTCAGAGGATTTATAAATATTCTAAGGCTGGGTAAATTAAGATGGTGATGCGCAAGATTCATAGTGATACGTTTAGTTTTTCTATGAACAAAAAAGCGCAGTTCTTCATTCTCAGCGCCGTGATAATTGCATCGATTATTGTAAGTTTGGCTTCGGTTAAGAACTTTGTTGCGACGGGAGATGCTCCGAAAAAGTTTTATTATTATAGTCAACAGTTGGAAGACGAAACTGGTGCGGTCGTAGATTATGCTATGTATAGCGATCCTACTGGTAATAATCCTAGTTATAAAAATAATTTAAATAGTTTCCTGCAGTATGGAGTTACAAAAACTTTGCAGGCTTATCCAACTATGGAAATAGTTGCGTGTTTTAGTAATCCCGATGATAAACTTAAAATGATTTGTCAGAATAATGGGACGAATGTGGTGAGTATTACAGGGATTAGAATAGATAATAGTTTAGAAAATTTCGGTTCGTTGGGTGGAAGTAGGACTAGAACTATACTTGATATTGGTTATAGTGGTGACGGAACTTGTCTATTTAATCCCGAAAGTTCCAAGTATGAATGTTATATTGAAGCAGAATATTTGGGTCCGTGTTTACCCGCGCAAGAAAATAAGGCATGTGATGGGACTTTAGTTACTTCATCTACTCCTACGGAAATATTTGGTTGCCCTACTGGAAGCACTTGCGTTAATAGTGAAATTTCTCTAATAGATCTGAAGGCTTTGAATGTAACAACATCTACTGGAAGTTATCAAATTCCTCTTGTTGGCTCACAGGTACAGAGGGGGCAGTTTTATTTTATTTTCAAGTTGAATATGACTTCCGGAGATTATGTTGATACAAGTGCAGGGACTAACTAATTAACTTCTAATTTTTCTAGTACTACTCTAAAGTAACATAATAGATAGTTTTATAAATATCCTGATCTTAATTAAATCATGGTAAAGTCAGGAAACTTTATGAGAAATGTAGGAAAGAATTTAGCTTCTCTAGTTGTGGGAGCAAGTGCTTTAATTGGTGCTGTTGATGCAGCGGGAGCATTAAAAATAGAAGATATAGAGTCTCATACTAATGTGGTGAAGGATGTGAATAGTGTCTCTTTTCCAAAGGGTCGAACTGTTTATTTCAATTGTGAAAATGTAAAATTTAATAATAGGGTTCCTTCGGAAAAAATGATTTTACTATATATTAAAACTGAAACTAACGGGACTCAAAGTGCTATTGGGGGGCTAACTGTCTATCCTGGCAGTTCATGTGCTTCTGGATTTTTTAATGCAAAAACTAATTCATATTCGGGACTATTCCCTGGGCAAGTTGCTACAAATAGTTTAAATGGTTCTAGTTATTGGGTGGGTGGACACAATTTAAATGAGAATAATATCGCAGGAGTTTATACAAATGATACTATTGCTAAGACCTGGTCTATAACTTGGGAGCCGGGAGAAAGAATTGATAAAAGTCAAATTAATTTTTCTAATATGCCTGCATTTCCATCTTCTGGGACTGGTCCAGTTTCTATTACAAATGTTTTTATTACGGGCTATCAGGATGCTCCTTCAAACGGGATTCCCGATTATTTTGAAGCCAAGTATAATCTTCCGATGGACGTTACAACCAATACTCATAGTGATGCCGATGGAGTTAGTGATTACAACGAGTGGGTTGCTGGAACAGATCCGACAAATGCTGCTAGTTATTTTAAAGTTGATTCTGCTGTAAACGGAAGTAATACTTTTAGTCTTGGATGGAATTCTTTAGAAGGAAGAGTTTACGACGTAAGATCAAAAACTAATTTACTCGATTCTGTATGGGAAAATATTGCTACAAATCTTCCCGGAGTTAGCGGTACAAAGTATTATGATGTTCTAAAGAGTCCTGCAAAGAAACAGGAATTTTATGGAGTTAGTGTTAGACTTGGCCCGTATGAAAAAGTAAATCCTTAAATCAACATGACAGGAATTGACGACTTTATGAATAGAATGCATGAACAAGCTAGAGCAGACGCTTTTCTTAATAATCTTACCTGGGAGCAGAGAAGACGGCAAGTTGTAGAATTGGAATATGGCGGGCAGGGCGAAAGTCCGTCCGATAAAATGTATCGAAAGTTACTCGAAGGGTCTACGGAACCAAAGTATACTTTTGTGACTAAACCTCCAAGGTGTATAAGATGCAAATGTACCGCAACTACTTATGAATCTTTTGTACCGTACTGTGAACGGTGTGCGGGGCAAAGAAGGACGGAAGACGAAAAAGCAACGAAGAATAATTCAAATCATCTTCCCGATTGGATGGCTAAGTGGATTGATAGTGGTCTTTCGGCGGAAGATTATGCTAAAGAATCTGATGATGGTTCTTCTTCAGATTAGAAATTTCGGAAAGTATTTAATTGATTAAATATTTAAAATAACATGACAGGAATTGACGACTTTATGGATAGAATGCATGAACAAGCCGGAGAAGATTCTTGCGCAGATCATCTTAAATGGGAAGGTAGACGACAGGAGATGGGAGAGTTAAATTCTGGGCGAAAGAGTTATTTTGAAAGAGCTATGGATAAAATGTATCCAAATCGAAGTAGTTTAAGAGAAGAGGGAGGAGTAAGTCCAATATTTAAAATGCCATTTTCTGCCCAGTTGTATAGGGAGCTTTTTCCAAGCAGTGATTCTCCAGAAAGTGCATCAGAGGCAGAGTATGTGCCCGAGGAAAAATTTGATTTCGAAAAGTTTGCTTCTACACCTAAACATGTTCCAGACAGAGAATTGGATGATGAAGATATAGCAAGAATGCTTAAGGGTTCTTCAGGTTTAGAAATTAAGCCCATAACAGACGAGGCAAAGCGCAATGCCTATAAGTGGATTGATGAGCAGAAACGTTCTCCTTTCTACAGGCCCTCGATAGATGATGATGAGGATTAGTTGTATTTAGGAAAGTATTTAAACTTGTTAGCATCGGTATATTAATGGGTGATGGCACTCAAGATGTCTCTTTCTTGAATAGATAATATGGCGTACGTTCAAAAACTATCACCTGGAATGCAAGAATTAGTAGAGGCTTCTAATGTACTTTATGAATCTCTGTTGGGGTATAAACCTGAAAAAACTTCTCTACGTTCTGTTAAGATTGAATTGGCAGATTGTCCTATTCAGGATTATAGGGTCCGATTATCAAGAAGTCGAATAGCATTCATTGAGCAAGAGAATCCTCTAAGTTTATTTCATGAATATTTTGGCCATGGTCTTTATTGTGAGCAATCTGTACTTGGAAGAAGAATGGTCAAATTAAAGAAAAATTTTTTGAAAGATGAGAGATATGAATTTGATAACCGTGATGATTTTAGAGAGTTAGATTTATCTAGGTTTAGAAGGCAAAATAATCATTATAAAGAATTAGAAGAACTTGGATATGGGGATTTATCCGGGTTGGGAAATTCTCCGCCTTCTGAATTATTTGCGATTTGGACCGAATATTTTTTAAGTGAAAAATTTGGTTTAGGGGAGAGATTTGAAAGAAAATATGGCTCTCTGGATAGAGAAGATAAAGAAGAGATAGAGTCAGTTGTTAATTTTTCAAAGAAGTATGGGGATTTAGCTACTTTCTATTCTCTGGGGCTTGCAAGAAGAACTACTTCCGAGAGGGCTAAAAAATTATTGGAAGGAGTTTACGGAACGCAAGCAGTTGATAACTCTAGATTAATTCTACTTTCTGGAAGTAAACAGGTTTTTTCGGATATTAATTTAATTGCTTCTTCAAATGTTTTACAACCAATGAAAAATGAATGGTTGGATTCGGTCGCATTTAATGAAGATGATTTCGAGAGAAGAGTAAAATTATTTGAGCCAATTGTTACTCATCCAATTATTCGGGGAGAGTTTGTTGCGGGAGATAAAAATTATTTAGCTCGGATGCAAACGCAGATTTTTAATCAACCAATAACTGAGGAAGCAATTAAGTATAATTTTACTAGGGCAGAACAAGAAAGAAAAATGGCCGAGGAAACAAAAGATGAAAAGTTACGAGAAACTATTGAAGGCTATGCTCAAATATATTTAGCAAACGCCCTAGCGTTGCAAGCTGGAAAAAGACGGTTTACAAGGAAAAAACTTAGAGAATATTTTGCTAGTTGAACAAATAAATCTCTTATGTAGAAAAAGATTCTGCTACTATACAAGAACCCCGCTGGCATAGTGTTAATTTTTCACCAGATGAAAAAGTAAATCCTTAGTTGTATTTATTATTTTTAAAATATTCAACGCATTTATCTAAAAGTTTTGGATAGTCATTTTCTTTTTCCCATTCGGTTACGATAAATTTTCTAAGTGGCAGGTGTTGCTCATATCCTTTATCTCCTCCGATTAATAAATCTCTAAACTCTAAGTTTAGTAAAACGGTTAGGGCTTCTCGTAGATCATGTGTTTTTTCTGTGCCTATTTGTTTTTCTATTCTTGCAAAGTCAAATTTATGAAAATGTAGATGCATAATTTCGTGGGCGCAGGTGCAGATTGCTGAAGGCAAATGGGAGAATAGAGAAACCATAAAAGTACTTTTTTCGGGATTATAGGGGCAGGTTCCAATTGTAGTTATTTGACCAGTTATTTTATCTTCAAACGAGTTTCCCGTCATTTTTGCTAAACGTCTGAAAAATTCTCCTTCTATTTTTGACCAATAGTCTTCTAGGCTTATAATAAAACTCTCAATTATTCCAGATGTGTAAACTCTTTGATTAAATTTTAAAATTTCCTGTTTAGATTCTTCAAAGGTTTTTCCTTTACAGATTGCTATTAATGAAGGGGGAATAGTCGTTTGACCAAATCTTTGCATTTTGCCGTTGGCTTTATCCCAGATGTTCCATGCATCTTTAGTCATAAACAAGCCGAATGAAACTTGTGCCATTATTTAGCTAGGTAGAACTAGTATTTATTTCTTTCTTATAGGTTTTCTAAGAACTCTTCTTCTAAAAAGTGAAACTTTCCTGGGATGATAAAGCAAAAAGGAGATTTTATTTTGTCTGATATTTTGTCTATTTTGTCATATTGGATTTTAGAGTTAACCCCTAGTTCAGAACAGACTACGATCTTTCCGATTTCAAGTTTTTGATTTTTAAGAGCTTCCTTCATTTGTTGTTTTGCTTTTTCTATTGGGAGTGCAATGTCAATTAATAAAAGAGTGTGGGCCTCGATTGAAAGATTTTGTTTTATTATTTCTATAAATGAATCAGGTCTCCAGTTCTCTTTCCAAGTTGGCATAGAAGAAGTTTTTCCGAATTTGTAAAGTTGAAGTCCCGCTTCGGAGATTGCGGTTAAAACTGATGCATTATGTATAATTTTAAAAGGAACTTTATTTTTCTTACAACTTAAGATCAATTCAGAATGCGTTGTTGCGGAAAGAGCGTCACCATAAACTAAAAGAGAAATTTCTTGTTTTTTCGCAGTTTTAATAAAATCCTCAGATTCTACTTTTTCTCGCGGAAGTTCTTCGATTTTTTTACCTGTAACTTTTTCTAGAATTTTTTTATCATATGGGAAGTCGACAGTATAGTTTTCTAAATAAACACTATCTGATTTCTTTATTAGCTCTAGTGCTTCTAGCGTTAGAGATTTTTCATTAAGTCCTGTGCCGATTAGATTGAATGTCATTTTGCGAAACTCCTCGAGAGTTCGCAAGGTTGCAACTTTACGGCGCAACCGCTAAATAAATTGACTACTGCGACCAAAGGGAGTATTTTGTGTGTCATTTTTTCTTGAACCAAAGTTTAGTAGAATAATACCATGAAAGCCCCATAATAAAAATTGCTAGAAGTATAGTAGTTACTTGTGCGTCTATAAATAAGAATAAAGCAGCAGCAATTCCTATTGGCGGAATAATGTATTTAAGGTATTCAAAATAAAGGTCCTGTTCCCAGTTTGTGAAATAAGCCCCTAGTAGCCCAAGTACAACTGCAATACAGGCAGTTAATAATGCGTTTAGAGTTGTTGCGTCTATCATATGGTTTATAGTGTTGCGGTGTTTTTAAGCGTTGTTAATTTTTTCGCTCTTTTTTAAAAAGAATCAAAATCCCAACTATCGCCATTATAAATGCTATTGCCCAATAGGTATATTTTTCTGCAAGGAAAAGCAAGATGGTTGCTGTGACTATTTTTGCAATTACTGCTCCAATTTGGGCTGCGGTACTAAATATTGGGAAAAACTTCTCTTCATCTTCTTTTCTAGAAATTTTGCTAAAGAAGTAGGAATCTTGCAAAGGTTCTATAAATATTGTAAAGAAGCTACCAAACATGATTAGGTAAAAGAGTACATAAACATCTGAAATAAATCCGGCTATAATAAGTGTTGCTGCAGATGCTAAGAACCCCAATACTAAGAATTTTTTAAATCCATATTTATTCACCAAATCTCCTATCTTGAAGTCAAATATTGCATGAATTAGTGCCATTACACTAATCAATATTCCTATGTATTCTACCGGAAGTCCTCTTTTGAAGAGGAAGAGGGGCATGTAAATTATTATGAATGAATCAATGAGGCAAAGTCCTGCTGAAACTGTGTAGGGAAAGAGTAGTTCTTTTCTGGAAAAATATTTTCGTATATTCCCAATAAGATTTCCATCTGAACGTTTGAAGTTCTTCTTTAGAACTCTTCCCCTGTTTAGAGAGAAAATTACTAGAGACACTGCAAACATAAGTGCACTCAAATAGAATACTACGGGATAACCATATTTTGCAAGTAGGAAACCTGCAAATGCTGGTGCAATAAACCATCCTAAATTTGCTAGTGAATAAAGAAGGCCTTCTTTTCTTGAAACATCTTTATTATTGCTTATCGAATCTCTATAAATTATTGCAAAACT
Source organism: archaeon (assembly GCA_037140195.1). GTDB lineage: Archaea > Nanobdellota > Nanobdellia > Pacearchaeales > GW2011-AR1 > CABMGO01. Next base: position 503 of record JBAXEZ010000018.1, on the reverse strand, counting down.
TTCTGTTCTTAATACTGCAGCTATTGTAACTAGAAAAGATATTAAAATAAAAAGCGCGGTGCTTCTAAAAACAGCGATGCTTACATATGAAAATATGTAAATTATAAGACTCGTGACAAAAATTTTCTTCTCTCCGAATTTTTCTAGTAGTGTCGTATCTTTAACAGATAAGAAAAGTGAGACAAGAGTTAGAATTCCGGCGATGTAACCTATTGCAGATTCTGAAATAAAAGTATTTGAAGGTTTATATTCATTTGCTTCAATAAACGTAAATTATACAACTGAAAAACAAGTTTTTGATTTACTTTTAAAAGATAGTGTGCGTTTTATTATAGCTTCAAGAAAATTGAATGAAGTAGAGAATAAATATTTTAAAGAAAAGAAATTTTTCCCTAAGGAAACTAAAATAGCAACTGATGCAATAGCATTAATTGTTAATACAGAAAATACAGATTCGCTTATAACAATTGATGAGCTAAAAGATATACTAAGCGGTAAGATTT
>JBAXEZ010000017.1:0-16853 GCA_037140195.1 archaeon | reverse complement strand
CTTTCTGATTTATATGTGACAACACATTTATAGCTTCTGTATAACTCAGCCATTGAAAACTAGTATGCTCGTGTTTATCCAGTGAAACTTCCCCATCTTCAACTTCCGCAGAATACAACGAATAGGTCTGCCCATCCACATCCTTTCTATCCTGCAATTTTCTAGAATAATTATACTTCCCAGTTTTGTGATGATTAATTATTTTTTTAATTTTTAAACCAGTTTCCTCAAAAACCTCTCGCTTTACTGCTCCAAGTTCAGTCTCACCCTCTTCAATTCCCCCCTTAGGGAATTCATAACCTCTCCAATGTAACTTTCTTTTCAAAACAAAATAAAATCGCTTATTATTTACAATCCTATACACTACAATAAACACAGTCTTTCTATAATTCTTATTTCCGATCGTAAGCAACATTTTACTTTAACTTTTCGATGTCCTCATCTTTCCAACCTTTTTGCTTAAATAACTCGCTAATTTTTGTTTCGTCTAATCCTTGACCTTTATAATAAAAGTAAGCTTTTCTCGCTTGAGTCATAACTGTCTCAGGTTTCTCCGGGCCCTTGAAAGCAATCAATGCATAAGTAAGAGCTACATCAACAATATAACTAAGAACAAGATACCCAAGTAAACTTAAAATCATAACAACCCATCGAATAGGAATTGTGTTCATATTTAGAATGTCAAATTCGAAGAAAGGTACAGGCCAACCAATTGAGATCGTCATCTCGGGGTTTAAAGAACCAATAGTAAACATCTTGGACACCAAGCTAGGCAAAGCCATAATCAGAACAAATAATAAAATAGTTCCTAAAATGTATAGAAACCTTTTAGATGGAATAAGATACTCTTTCATTTTTTAATTACATTTAAAAATTTATTTCTAAAAAATGACTGAATTAACTCGTTTAATACTTTCATGTTCACCTCAACAACACTAGCCTAAGGAGTTTTATAAATACTTCTACAACTTTAATCCCTCTAGAAACTTTGTTAAACCTTCATCATACGAAGCTACAACCACTTGCCCATTATGAGGATAACCTCTTGGAAAAACATTACCTTTAGTAGTAACCTCACGATCAGCTCCTTGAGAACCAATATTTAAAAAACGCCAATCCGCCTGTTTTATAGGAGTACTTAAAGTATAATATCCTCCAAGAAATAATTCTCTTTCTAAATCAGAAACTTTCTCATTTTCTAGAACGTATATCTTTCCAACACTTTCCATAAAAATTAGGACAAATTATACTTTAAAAGAATTATTATACTTGAACAATCTAGTCAACTTTCCCATCTAAAACTCTAGAATCCGGACTTAATAATAAAACATGATCGCCCTTGAAACGAACTCCTCTCGCAACTTTTTGAACCAAATCCCGTCTAGATTTGTCCATATAAAACTCCATAAATTTCTGCGGTTGCTCTTTCTTTAATATCTGCCAGAATAATCCTTGAATATTTGGATAAGGATACTTTGTTAAAATAATTGAATTGCATTGATCTCCAGGAAAATCAACTCCTCGGGAACATTTTGTAGTAAATAACAAATCTGCTTTTCCAGATTTAAAAGAATTGAACGCATTATTATCCATTTGTAACTTCGCAAAATCTTCTCTTGAAATAATATTACTAAAACCTATTTGTTTTTTCTCAATTTCCGTAGGCAAATCAGCAAATGAAGAAACGTGAACTAAAACTGGGGGCTTAGCATTTGAAATACAAGTAGAAAGTGCTTTAAGATAATCTCCCCGAGTAACCATTCCAGTTTTGAAATTTTCATATTTGCAATTCTTTTCATATCCAGTTCTATACTTAGTAATCTTTCCAGGACTTTGTGTTTCAGCATCTATAATTTTAAATTTTTCGAGTCCAAAAATATCTTTCAAAACAGATTCAGAATGTAAAGTTCCCGACATTAAAACTAAAACATTATTTTTTTCAATCAAATCTTTAAATCTTCTAGAAACGTTAATAGAAACCAGATTAACATGAACAGTTTCGCCATAATTTGCACCAAATAAAGACTGTTGGTCTTGCTTAGAAACTTCAAAAGCCACATAAGTTTCATCTTTTAATTCTTCGAAAGTCTTTACAGCTTCAAAAACAGAATTATAATAATTGTTATCTTCTCCTTCTGCCAAATAGGGATGTTCTAATACTAATTCAAATAAATCTTTAAACTTATTGCTATTTAACTTTTCAATTCCTTCTGGATGATTAGCTAAAATTTTATTTGCAGCTAGTATCATTTCTTTAATAGTATTCTTGTCTTTAGGAGTTTCTGGAACCAAACTAGAAAGTGCAGAAATAAATCTATTCAAGTTTAATTTTTTCTCATTTGCAAAACTATCTAAAAAATCATCACATTCGTCAATAACTTCTAAATCAGTTTTTGGCTTTCTTCCCATGGCCATTTCGAGCAGATATTTTTGTGCATTGAAAATCAAAACATCCGAATCAATATAAGAATGATATTGTTGATAATAACCACAACCCCTAGCCCTTTCAAACAACGCATATTCTTTTCCAGAAATAGTCATATATTTTCTCTTCCTTGCTTTAGCCAAAACCTTTCCGCCAGTTTCTGCACCCATAACTGGAGACCAGTAAGGACACGCAGCAGCAACGCTAATTCTCCTCACATCAGTAATGCTAGAAAAATCTTCTTTCTTAACTTCTGGATTTTGCGAAATAAATTCTAAAATCTTTTTCATATTCTTTTCTCTTAGTTCTATATCGCAAGGTAACTGAGGGTCGTCCGCTTTACAGGTATTACTACAAAATTTACAATCGAAATTTCCCCTTCCTTTAATTACTGCAATCTTCAATTTCTTCCCATCATCTTTCAAAATAAAATTCTTCTGAGTATAATCTCTTTCATATTGATCCTGCAAACTTTTAATTGGAACAACAATAGAAGTTTTCTTGAAATGTTTAGCAAGATTTAAAGCCATAGCTGACTTTCCAGACCCACAAACACCCTTAATAAAAATAATTTTCTCTCCACCATCGATTGCAGCCAACACTTCATTCACAACATCAGACTGATTCTTCCCATTACTAAATTTTAGAGGAGCCATTATGTCTCCCTCTTTTTCATAATCTGAAAAAATAGTATTTAATGTTCCAATATCCTCATTATCTGAATCAGATTCGGCTGAATCACTTTCATCTTTTTTCTTATACAAAGACCAAACACCCTTCCTTACAATGGGCTTTTCCGCAGGAACACGAGTAGAACCAGGTACAATTATACGTCCATTTTCATCAAAATCCATCTTTATCACCTGCTCACAAAAAAATAATTGAGTTTAAAAGGATTTAGATATAAAAAAGGGAATAATTAAAAAGGATAATAGACTGGCCATATAAATGGAAAAATTGTCCGAAGAAAAGAGAAGGTTTAAAGCAGACACAAGAAATCTTATCGATGTCACACTTATGAGTATTGCTATTACCCTTTTCGGATTAATTGCCACAATCAAACCAGAGCTACTTTCAGAAAATATTGTTTTCGGATTACAGCTAGCCCTTACCCTTCCATTATTTATGTGCGGTTTATTATCTAGAATAAAAGAAGCTACCTACGTAAAATCTGACAAATGGTATAAATTAAGTACTTTCAGTTTCACAACAGCCTACGGATTTTTTATTAATGTAGTAGGATTAATCTTAGCATTTATATCTCCTTTGTATATGGCTTTATCCTTCTTCGGAGTAAATACTTTGCTAACATTAGTTAGAGCAGGAATCGTAGTTTCTTATGATAAAACAGAATTAAAGAAAAGAATAATACGAGAGACATACCAAATACTTCTGATAATACTTTTAGGAGTTCTACCCGCACTTAGAGTTTATTAAAAAATAAAAAGCCGAACAAAGTCGGCTAAAAATAGCTATTCCTTCAATTCTAATTTTCCATCCAGCCCGCTCTTTATCAAATGTATTGTTAAAAGAACAGGACAATTGTAGCTAGGATTCCAATGGTTATAATGTGGATTTATACTACTACAAGACCTGTCTACTATTTTGCATGTTGTTCCTTCGCAATACTTGCATTCCTTTCTTTCAGGCTCCTCGCTATTATAATCAAACTCTCTCATTTTTCTTCACCTCCCTTCAGATTTTTGATTTTATTTTGTGTTTCCATTTTGTTTTTTATCTGGAACCTCTAAAAAATTAAAGAGGTATTGCTAAATTTTTATTTTTGTAGGTTTTATCTTCAGTAATATCTTTCCCAATAGGGCATAATCCCTCTGCAATTTCAATTGAAGGACATTCAACCTCTGCTGTAACCAAGTCACGATCCAAATAGAAATCTATTTCTGCTTCAAGACCCTGAGTAGGGTGCTTTATCCTCATTTTTCGAACTCTACCTATAAATTGGGAAGAATAATTATTATAAATTGCTTCATCAATATCTACTTCCCGCTCTTCCCTACATAGGGTCCCATCACTTTTTGTTGTAAAAGTATATCCATTATATGTATCTCTGCCCTCAATATTTATAAGAGCAGAAGAAATGCCTGCGCATGAACCATTTAAGGTCTCTCTTTTTCTTAGTCTTGCTTCAGTTATATTTCCAGATTGCATCCCTAGTTTTCTAGCAAGATCTTTTCCAGATTCAATTGGAAGATATCCCTGTTCTAAAACTGCAAACCCATAGCCTATTTGTCTAGCTACAGAATCAGAAGCTGCATGATCTGAATTCAAATCGTTAAACAGCCCTCTAAAAACACTTTTTTTTAGTCCAATATCAGAGATAGAAGAATACAACGATAATAGTGGAAAAATAAGAGTCATGTCTTCTACAGAAGACTTCACATCTGTTTCAACAATCTCCCATGCAGAAGGAACCGTATCTGTCAGACCCTTACCAGTCCAACAACAACCAGTAGTTCTTTTAACTCTTGAGATATACCCTCCAACATAGGGGAGATATAACTTTCCATTTTCCCTTAATAGATATTTTTTCTCTATTTCTTCACTCATTTTTTATCTCCTCCATCAGAAATTTCCTGAAGAATTCTTTCCAAGTCCACCTTCGCATTTAATTTACTTAAAGAAAAATCAGGAGAAGGAAAATCGCCAAGTTCTCTCTTCATAGAAGAAGTTCCAACAATTACGGCATTTGGATTTACACTTCTTATTTCTGGAATTAAAGAATAACCAATATTTCTTAAGCAATCGCTGTACACTCTTTCTTGTTTAAAATATTCAGTATAATCTACGTTTACGCCAGTTGGAGCCTCTGGCTCAGCAATATCCTCTAAAGGCATTCTGTGGTCCAATAAAATTAAGCCATATTTATTTTCACTAAACATATCTCTCGCAGAAGCAACAGACCTTGCAACATCGTAATCCTTTGTAGTAAAACACTGAATTTGCGCTTGTCTACAGCCATAATTTCCAAAAAGAATAGGAGTCTCTTCGGCTTGAAAGTTAGGAAAATATTTAGGAACAATTTCTTTAACTACACTTTCTAAAAGTCTTAGAGGATCACCCTGATCTTCAACTATTAAGACTCTTCCTATTTCAGTTATTTGTTTTTGTTTTGTTTCCATTTTGTTTCCTTTCGGCTCATGCCTCATCAGTCATCGGACTTTTACCGATGAGAGGAAAGATAAGCGGATGATGTCTCCACTTATTAACTCAACATTGTGTATTCCTTGCCGTCATCTCGATGTTTATAGCCACTCACACTAGAGGGGAAGGGGCGTCTTTTTTGATAGTATCTATCATGAACACCAAGCGGATCTTTCATTTTGACCGGTTGTGCTGCACCTATCATTTCAATAAGAATTTGCTCCAATTTAGCGAATTCTTCATTGTGGCCTGTTTTTTTGAGATGTTTTGCTAAATTAAGCATCTCATCGCTTGGCTCATAAAAGACACAATATTCATTTGCGTCTTCTCCATGAGGAAATCCTTCTAAGGGCATCTCGTCATATGAATAGACACGAGCCTGATCAGTCCCAACCATTAGTGGTTGTTTTGTTTTAAGAAAATCTTTATGTAAAAGATAGTCCTGGCCGCCCAAGGTTATTATTTGACAAGTAGTTAGTTTTTCATTCATTTCTTCGTTACCTCCTTTCAATTCTTTGATTTTATTTTGTGTTTCCATTTTGTTACTCCTTTAACGTAACAATATAGAGCAACACTAGTATATGAAAGTTTTTATCTAATTTCCATCCTTTTTACGATAAATTTATAAATAAGCCTTATTTAAGCTAAAATATGGAAGAATTAACACTTGTAGATAAAAAAATACTTTCGATGATAGAATATAATCCAAGAATAACATTTAAAGAAATTGCTAAGGCATGCCATCTATCGAAAGACACAATAAAATACAGAATCAATAGATTAGAAAAAGAAAAAATTATTACACAGTATACTTGTTACATAGACTACAAAAAGTTAGGAAATCAATCTTACAAATTATACTTAAAATTAAATGGCACGACAGAACAAAAAAATGATATTAAAGAGTACCTAAGAAAACAAGAAAATACATTTGCAGTATTCGAATCTTCAGGAACATGGAATTTTGCAATTGCTCTATTTGCAAAAACCCATCAGGAATTTAACAAAATAGAAAATTCCATTCTTGAAAAATTTGGAGAGATAATAACAGATAGAAAGTTTTGTACAATGATAGATTTACAATTATTCCAAAAAAATTTATTAGGACTTGAAAAAAAAGAAGCTAAACTAGGAGAATATATTTTTTGGGGAGAAATAGAGAATAAAAAGCTAGATAAAACAGATAAAAAAATAATTAAAATATTACACAAGAACTCTAGAACATCTTTAGTAGATATTTCTGAAGACATTAAAATGAGTATTGATACAGTAAAAAATAGAATCCAAAAACTAAAAGAAAACAACATTGTCAGCATATATAGAACCGGAATAAATTACGAAAAACTGGGTTTTAACTCATATAAATTATTATTTTATCCAAAAATTTATTCCGAGGAAGTTGAGAAAAAACTTATCGAATTTTTCAAAAATAATAACAATTGTATAGATATAATAAGAACAATTGGTCCCTGGAAACTAGAAGTTGAATTCCTATCTAAAAATGCAAAAGAAATGGATAAAATTCTAGATGAACTTTATAATAATTTTAAAGAAAATATCTTGAACATAGATTTATCCATTTTTAGAAATGAAGAAGTTTTTGCATATAATGAATTACTCCTAGAATAATTACAATCTTTCAACAGCCAGCCAATTTTCAAAAATCCCCCTAGTATTTGGCAAAAAAACAACTTCTTCTTTGAATTTTATTCCCCTAACCCTTAAATCAGAGGCAAGAAGCCAAAGTTTTCCATATAAAGTAGAATCCAAGTCAATTCCTCTCCAATATAGAATATTCGCGTATGGCTGCTTTTGCGCATTTACATAATTCAACTCGTCTATTTCAAAATCCATCCCCCTGCGAACAAACTTGGAAACATAACTATCAACAGAATCTCCGAAAATAACTTGGCCAATCTCCCCGCTCTTTAACTCATCAGAAGAAAGAAATCTTTTAAAATTATCCGGAACTTTAACCGCGCCGACGAGTCCTCTTTCGACCTGTTCAGCCGTAACAAAATATTCTTCTTTAGACTTGTGTGCTTTAGTTGCCCCCTCCGGATCATCCAATACTAAAGATTCAGACGTAAGATAACGTCCAACACCAGGAATATATAAAGTTCCGGCAGAAAGAAGATTCCCGCGATTCGTAACTCCGAATCTTTTTCCACGTTGAACTCTAAGCATGGCATTTTGTTCTCCACTAATTAGATCATATCCCTCTGCCCTTAATTTGTGAAGCGCATCACTAAATTTTTCCCCAACAACATACGCAGAACTAACATGTGGCAATGTAACATCAAAATGAATCTTATGCTCTTTTTTCATAACAGAACATGTAGAAACAAGTTTTTAAGCATTTAACATATAAAAGTATATATACAATTTCTATTCTAGAATTTAATATTACAACTTTTTCTCAAATTTCTTCCATAGTAATGCTCGTTTTCAGCCTCAAAATTTCTTAAATGAAGAAACACCCGTAAACCAGTAAACTGCATATCTAAACTACCCTCAAATTCCGGACTAACTGACATCTTTTTTAGAGGAAGAGCGACTTTAGTAAAGTCATATTCTGCAAGAAATATTTGTTCACCCTCAACTGGACAAACTCTTAAAATAGGAACATAAGAACCCATAGAAAAAGTTTCATAAATTAATCTTAATCTTTCGGGCTCAGCAATCTGTGCACCAGTGAATCTTGTACCATCATGTTGCGTGATCAATTGTGCAGGATGACTTTTTATTGCATTTTCTAATCCTGTCATTGCGAAAACACTATGAACATGACCTGCCAAACCCTCCAAGAATTTTCCATCACACTCCAATGTAGAAATACTCACTCCAGACTCGTTATTAGCAAAAACAATAGGGGACACTTCTATTACTTCATACCTTTGAGTCGCACTTTCAATTGTAGTAACCTCATATATCTTAGCCATTGTTATTTTGTAGTCACTTTAGAGTTTATAAAGTTTTGGAAATATTAGATTAGAGCTTCTTCCTGACTTCACTCAGCATATCAAACCAATAATCGCCATGAGGACAATAAATTTCCGGAGTCATATTAAGTCCCTCTTCAAGTTTATCGACAGAAATAAATTTTATCTCTTGAACTTCCTCTTCTTGTAATTTTAATTGCTTAATGTCTCCATCAAATTTTAAGAAATACGCATAAGCAAGCTCATTATTAACCATCGCACTAGTTAAAATTCTAGCCGGTTGTATGTCATGAAATTCCAAATCTTCCAATTTAACATCCAAGCCTATTTCCTCTTTAATCTCTCTCAAACAGGAAGTAATAGGTTCTTCTCCCACACCAATATGGCCTGCAGCAGAAATATCCCACAAATTTGGATAAAGCAATTTATCCTTTGCTCGTAGCTGAATTAAAACTTCACCCTTAGAATTATAAATCCAAACACGAATAACCCTATGCCAAGAACCATCTTTATGTGCTTCAGACTTCATCTTTTTTACACCAGTAAATTTATTCTCTTCATCAAAAATATCAATTAATTCATCTGCCATTTTGCAATATTTTTCGAAAATTTATTTCTAACAAATAAATTCTCATTGGAATTTGAGAAAAAATTGCAAGGCAAAAAATGTGAAACATTGACTGCCGCTAACGGACAATTTTCATCGAACGAATGTTCGAAAATATTGAAAATTAGTCCTTCGAAGTTGATTTTCATTCTACAAAAGAGAAAAACATATTTTTAAACATATATCATTTCTTAGACAACTTCCAAAAACTATCAAAATACGCTTTAAAACCGACTACCGCTTCTTTATTTTGAATAAGAAACCCAACCGGCTCTTCAGTCCAAATTACAACAAACGCTTTATTTTTATAAAAAACAATTTGCATGGGAGTTTGAATGTATTCTGGCAAAAACCTAACTTCAGAAATTTTAGCGGTTGTCTTTTCAAGGTTTCCACGAGTATTTGCATTTGCAAGCATATTAAGTTTAATTCCCTTTTCTGCTCTTCTCATATGATGTTTAAAGAAAAAATCTCTAATACCTTTTACGGGAGCATAAGACGCACCGATTACAAAATACTCTTCGCCTTTCTTTAATTCTTCAATCATATTCCTAAACAAATTTGTCACCCCACTAACGCCTTCATAAATTGCAGACTGAGATTTTGTCTCAGATTTCTTTAACATCTCTTCAAACTGTGGAATAATGTTTGCAACTTCTTTCTTTTTATCCTCAAGATTCTTTTCTTTTTCTTCAATATAATTTATTATTGTTTTTGGATTCATCGGACAAAAATGTTTTACTTCACCTTTTAAAACATGTCCAACTATTCCTTTTTTCTCAAGCCTATCTAAAATTTTATACACCTTAGAAGAAGAAACTCTCGCCTCTTTTGCAAGTTCACCTGTTTTAGTTTCACCAAGTTTTAGCAATGCTAAGTATACTCTACTTTCACCTTCGCTCAAACCAATCTCTTGCAATAACTGTTCATTCATAAAAATCTTAAATATCAAGACTATAAAAATCTTTCTATTTACGACCCCCCTAGGTGTCAATAAGTTTTATATATTAATTATTATTTAAGTTATTAACTAGTAGTAACAAAATACTTACTAAATAAAAAACAAAATGACAAACGAAACACAAAACAAACCAAGAAGCTTAGAAGAAGCACTTGCTGAATTAAGAAGACCAGAAAATAGAATTAGTGACGAATCTTTTTGTAAAGCTCACTATATTATGAATGAAACAGTTCCCTATTCTGAAAGTGAAGAAGCAAGAGATAGGGAATTAAGAATGAAGATAGCAGAAATAGCATTCTATGCAGTAGATACTAGATCTGAACAAGCTAATTATACCGAATCTGAGAAAAAATATTTATATGAAATTGTTGAGGCAATTAGAGATGAAAGATTTTTTGAAGAAATAGAAGGTAATGAGATTCCAAAAAATAAAGAAGCAAATTACCAAAGAGTAAAACAATTTGCATTTAAAAATTTAGACATGATCGGTTATGTTACTGGAATAAGTACAGTTATTGCAGAAGATATTTTGAGTTGCAAAGATACTGAAAGAATGGAATGGAACAAAGGAAATAATGGTGGAGATTTAACAAAAAAAGACTTAACTGCGCTTATAGCAGGAGAAAGATATTTGGCATTTAGTGAAGAGGGGGAGAAAAAATTTAAAGAAATAGCCAGAATGTTGAATTTTCCAATGGCAAGTGGCTTAATGGGCAAGAATGGAAATTTATGTGAAACCTATTTAACTATTCCCGAAATTAAATCAGATATTTCTAAGTTTAGAGGATATTCGCACATGATTAGAAATAATATAATGCCATACCAAAGAATTTGTTCAAACATAGATTATGCCAGATTAGTTACAGAAGCAATACAGGAAATTCCAGGATTAAAAGAAAAAATATTTGAAATCGGAAGAAAATACGGAGTTGAAATGAAAGTTCCCGGAGAAAATAAATAAAATGATAAAACAAAAAAAAGAACCTCTTGAAAGTATAAGAATAGAAAGACAAGCAAGAAGAGAGCTAAAGAAAGCTAGGAAATTTCAGAGCTTGGATAAAATATTTGAAGGAGAAAAAGAACATAAGTATTTAACTAGATATGCCCATAGAAACCGAAATGGATTTATTCCAATAAAGGCAGCATCTGAAGAGAAGAATTATTTTAGAGATAGAGATACAACCTCCCATTTGTCAGATAGAGACTTAAGAACTAAGAATGCAAAAAGTTGCGATAGGAGAAGTTTTTACGATGATCCTTTTCAAGAAAAACTTCATGAACTCACTTTTTCATTAGATAATGGAAAAAGAAGGCTTTCCAATAAATCAAAAGATGCAATACACCAATTTTATAGATATTGGGACGAAAAATTTGATAACCGTGCGCTTTCAGAGAAAGAATATAGCCATATTGTTGAAGCACCCCTACCAGAATTAATGAAAGAAGCAATAGAGACTGGGGAAAGAATTTGTGCCTCTCTTGATAAAGAAGATAGTAGACAATATAATAAGAAATTATACGTTAATTATCTCTCTATTCAGTTACAAAATCCAAGAACATTTGAATGGATTAAAGAAGACATTATTAGACACGAACACGAAACAAAACCAAAAAGACAACAAAGAGCAATACAAAACAAGAGATTAGCACAAATATTTATAGATTGTAGAAAAGAAACAGGACTTGTTGATTTAACTTCGGCAAAGAGATACCCTTTTAGAGAAATTAGCGAGTATGTTGAGCCCCTATTCCAAAAAACGCTTAATGATCCTGTACCCGAAAGTATAGAGTTATATCATGCATTACGTACTTTTTTCCAAGACGAAGCCAGAGTCGTATTTGAAAAATGTATAACTGCAAACTGGAATGACGAGCGATTTAGAGATTATTGCACAGAACTATATTTGCGTAAACACACTGTAGGAGGAGTTGCAGATTATGTGGAACGAAAAGATCCAGTTTATGCAAAATTAAGTAATCTCGCTGGAAGGACTTTGGTAAAAGGATTTGCCTATGGAACCGAATCTCGGTTTTATGCCTCAGATTTGATGAGAAAGATGAGACAGAGAAAAATAACAGAAGCAAAATATACTTTTTTAGCAAAGGCCAGCCAAGAAGAATTAATAAGAGATGCACGAGAAAAATATCAAGAATTACTTGCTGAATCAAGAAGACCATGTTCTGAAGACTACAGACCAGAAATAGTCTGTATAACTCCGCGGACTCTTGCTTTGCAAAATCTAAAAGCTAAAAAACTTAAAGTCAATACAAAATAACAACCTAATCACAATTCTTAATCATATAAACTCTGTTCTCATCAAGTTCATATCCTAAAGCTCGATAATATTCTCGCACACCAACACCAGAAATAACTCTTATTTGCGCATACCCTGCCTTTCTAGCAATCTTTTCAGCTTCGGCCATCAATTCCTTACCAAGACCTTTGTGTTGAGGCCTCGCAGAGGTCATCCCGAATTTTGGATGATTCGTTATGCAGTTGAGGGAACTTAAATTGTCTTTTTCGCCCAAGTTCAAGGCCGGACCATAAACATGCAACTCTCTAATCATGGCAGGAATCTTCTTATCTTTCTCTAATCTTAATCTCAATAAACCAAAAAGTAAATCATCTTTATTAACTTCTTCAATAAAAAATTCTTTTCCAGTAGAAGCAGAGTAACTATTTTTTTTAATCTTTAAATCATTATTTATCTTACGAGAATCCCTCATCGCAAAACCAATTTCCCTGAATCTTATTTCATTTATTTTAATTTTAGTCTTCCTAATATAATCTTCAACTTCTTTTCTCAAATCAATCTTAACAAGTCCTGCAACCAAATAAGATGTCGGAATTTCTCTCATAATTCTCATAACTCTAACATAACGAGGAGTAGCTTTCATCATTTTAATTAACAAATCCGAAACAACTTTCTCTTCATAAGGAATAAATTTTCTGTTATAATACCATTTTTCAAGCGCACTTCCTTTGATAACTTGACACGGATAAATTTTAACTTGATCTGGTTTAAATTTAGAATCAGAAAAGATTTTCTTGTAAACAGCCAAATCTTTTTTTGGAGTACTTCCTGGCAAACCAGGCATCAAATGATAACCCAACTTAAACCCTGCTTTCTTCAATCTAATAGTTGCATCAACAACATCTTTTACAGTGTGACCACGATTAACTGCCTTGTATATTTTGTCGTCAAGAACTTGCACACCAATTTCAACTCTTGTCGCCCCAAATTCTAACATATCTTTAATCTGCGCATCTGAACAGAAATCAGGACGAGTTTCAAGACACATTGCAACACATCTATGCTGAGAAGTTTCATTTATTCTTTTAGCTTCTTCCAAACTTTTACTTTCACAACCATTCATAGCGTCATAACATTTTTTTACAAAATCAAATTGAAATTCTCTTGGGAAAGCCAAAAAAGTCCCACCCATAATAATTAATTCGATTTTGTCAGTTGGATGATGCATCCCATTGAGAGCAGCAAGACGAATCTCCACTTGTTTTTTTGGATCGTAATTTAAACTAAGAGCTCTCAAAACAGCTGGACTTTCAGGAGTATAACTTTGAGGAGAATTTCCAAAACTCGGACAATACAAACACGCACCATGATCACATTTTCTCGGAGGAATCATAACTGCTAAAGGCGCAACACCCGAAATAGTTCTTGTGGGCTTTTTCTGTACATTCTCATTCAATTCATTTTTCTTTTCAGTAAATTCCATAAATAATAGAAGTAAAACTCTCTTTTAAACTTTCTGAGCAAAGCAAGCTTTGAATAAAAATTTGCGAAGCAACAAAAATAAAAAAATCACAAAGGAAATTTGCGAGTTAGATTTGATTGAGCGACGAGCGAAGAAAAACAAAAATGTTTCTTAGGGTTTAGAGAAGCCTTTCTTTTTTAAAGAAAGGGAACTCCTTTAAAAACTATTTCATTACTGGAAGATTTCTCCAAGGAATATCTTTTCCATCAGCAAATTTCTCAATAGGGTCAGACGACTCTTGTTTGTAAGAAATCTCCCTCATAGGATATCCTTTTGTTTTTATCAACTTTGTAAAAAATAATATATTAAAGAAACCCCTAAATGCAGACAATTCGTTTTGATTATTGCCAATATCTCTCAATGTTTCCCCATACTCATCCCAATCAACCTGATCTAAAACGGTCGGAAGAATTTCAGATTCTTTTAATTCCGGAACTCCCCCTTCTGGAGAAATTAATACATTCTCATGATACTTTTCAAAATATTTTTTTAGCAATCCAGTAAAAATAGATGAAAAAGAATCTGTTCGATCATTAAAATATTTAACAAAATCTGCACGCTGCTCTCTAGTAAGTTTAGGACCATAATTCCTCTCTAAAACTTTTCCACTTGTACCAACTATTAAAGAAGCAGAACTAAGAAGAGTTTGAACGCTACCAATAACACCCTTACCAGAACCTTCCAGAATTTGCTGATAAGAACATTCGACAGAAGCAAGATATCCAGTACCAGAAATATCATGTTTGAAATCGAACCACGCTTTCTTAGATTTATCGTCTAATCTTACTGGCACTCCCCAGTCATAAAAACCCTCAAAAAAACTATCAAGACTTGCGCGAGGATTTAGAGGATAATTTTTAGTAGCTGCGAGTCTAAGAAGCTCACTAGCCACACTTCTGCTCATTTCGTCTATCTGTTGGTCGTATTCCATTTATTTACTCAGAAATCGCTGAGGTCGAATTAAACCACCTCTAAACAAACAGTAAATAGCAATTTATAAAACTATCAATTGGTTTAAAAACCCTAGATTAATTAATAGAATAGTAAGAAAATGGCACCATATCAAAGACCAGATCGCAATCAGGAAGCTACCTTTAATCCGGATGCTCCAATAAGAGTAAAGCTACCTAGAGGTAGAGAAGTAATTGGAGTAATAACTCAAAGAGTTGGAGCTGGAAGAATGTTAGTTTCTTGCATGGATGGAAAAACACGAAATTGCCGAGTCCCAGGAAGACTAAGAAGAGAATTGTGGCTGAGAGAAGGCGATGTAGTTATTGTAGAACCATGGGAATTTGATCAAGCAGAAAAAGCAGATATTTTGTATAAATATTCAAAAGCAGCAATAGAAAAACTCAAGAAAGACGGAATGTTAAAAACTAACGTAAACGAATTCTAAAATGAGAAAACTAGTAATCTCGAGTCCATTGAAAATAAAGAAAGCTATCCCTAAGATAAAAGCAAAGATAGATATTCATACAGACTTGAAAAGAAATACGCTGATAATTAACGGAAACGAATTCGATGAATTCACAGTAGAGAAGATAGTCCAAGCAATAGACTTCGGTTTTGAAATTGACGATGCACTAATGCTCCTAAAGGACGATAGAAGCCTAGAATTTGTTAACATCAAAGAGCATACCCATAGAAAAAATCTTGCAGAAATTCGTTCAAGAGTCATTGGAACAGAAGGCAAGGCAAAACAAACAATCGAAACTTTAACAGACTCCTCCATCGTAATACATAATAATGTTGTAGGAATAATAGCCGACACAGCACATATGCCCTATACAATTCAAGGAATGATTTCTCTAATTCAGGGCGCAAAACACGGAAATGTATTTTCTTACATTGAAAGACAAAACGCAAATTTAAGAAAAATCAAACCGGAAGAGTTAGGTTTACGAGACCCAAACCATGATTTGAAAAATCTAGATTAGTTACCTAAACCTTTAAAAATCGTCTTTTCTACTCCTTTTTATCAGGCCTCTATAGCTCAGCCGGTAGAGCACATGACTGTTAATCATGGGGTCGCTGGTTCGAGTCCAGCTGGAGGCGTAATCATATTCAAAGAAGATTTTCAGTTATCTTTTTATATCTACATTATTTAACTAAATTATGAAAATCCCCAAAAAAGATCCTTATTTTTTAGCAGCTATAGTTATCTTTTTTATACTCGGAGGAATATTTGATTCTGGAATTTTGCTTCTTGCTGGCTGGGCAATGATAATCGTAGAATTATCTTATATCTTAATAGGCACATGGTAAAGGAAAAAGTTTTATTAGCATTATCTGGAGGAGTAGATTCTAGCGTTGCAGCAATGCTTCTTCAAAAACAAGGCTACGAAGTTATCGGCGCTTTCATGAAAAACTGGAGTGACACCAAAAATAAAATAACTGGAGAATGCCAATGGAAAGAAGAAAGACGATTCGCAGAAAAAGTTGCAACCAAACTCGGAATTGAATTAATTACTCTAGATTTTGAAAAAGAATATAAATCCTGGGTTGTCGATGAAATGTTTAAAAAATATAAGAAAGGAATAACCCCTAACCCTGATATAGATTGCAATCAAAAAATAAAATTTCCTTTATTAATTAAAGAAGCAGAAAGAAGAAAAATAAATCTCGTCGCAACCGGACACTATATTCGCGTAAGAAAAAAGAAAGATAAATATGAACTCCTAAGGGCAAAAGACGAAACAAAAGACCAATCTTACTTCTTGTATATGCTAAAACAAGCTGAATTAAAGCATTGTTTGTTTCCAATCGGAGACTACACAAAAAAGCAAATACGAGAAATTGCCGAAAAAGATAACTTTCCAAACTAAAATAAAAAAGGAACCGTGGGGATTTGTTTTATAGGAAAAATAAACTTAAAAGAATTTTTACAGAAAAAAATTAAACCAAAAAAAGGAGATATTTTAAATCCAGACGGTAAAAAAATAGGCGAACACGACGGTATTTATTATTATACAATTGGAC
>JBAXEZ010000016.1:0-17082 GCA_037140195.1 archaeon | reverse complement strand
ATTATCTCCAGTATTATATCACCCAAAACTAAAAGTTCTTTCTTTAGATATTGAAACGAGCGGGGATAAGAAGGAGTTGTTTTGTATCGGAATGTCTTCTGAAAGTTATAGAAAGAGTTTCTTAATTACGAAAAAACAAATTGAAGGAGTTATTTCATGTAAAGATGAAGAGGATTGTTTAGTTAAATTTAAAGAAGAATTGAAAAGTTTCGATCCAGATATTATCACGGGTTGGAATTTAATTGATTTTGATTTAGAAATATTGCAATCTAAATTTAAAAAAAATAGAATACCTTTTGATATTGCAAGAACAAATGATAATTTACGATTAAAAATTGAGACAGATTTTATGAGATCCTCTAGTGCGACTGTTGTTGGTAGACAAGTTCTGGATGGACTCGATTTTATACAAGATCCATTTATTAAAGAAGCTCCGTCGATAAAAAGTGCTAAATTTGAGTCATACACTTTGGAAAATGTTTCTCAGCAATTATTGGGCAAGGGTAAATCTATCAAGGGTAATCAGAGACATATAGAAATTGAATCTTGGTTTCATTCGGACAATATTACTAATTTGAAAAAACTAACGGAGTATAATTTAATTGATTGTGAATTGGTTTACGAAATATTGGAAAAAACAAAGATGATTGATTTGGCAATTGAAAGAAGCCAACTAACTGGGATGACTATAGATCGGTTAACTTCTTCGATTGCGGCTTTTGATTCGGTTTATATGCGGGAGTTAAGAAATAGGGGAGTCGTGTCTCCTTCTGTTCAGTTTGGACAAAAGGAAGAAAAATTAAAAGGAGGATATGTTGCTTCAACAAGTTCTGGGATTTTCCACAACGTTTTAATTTTGGATTTTAAGTCTCTGTATCCTTCGATAATTAAAACTTTTAATATAGATCCTTCAAGTTATTTAGGGCATAATCCTGAAAATGAAAAAAACGTAGTCGAATCTCCAAATAAGGTATATTTTAGAAATTCGGAAGGTATCTTGCCTCAAATTATTACGGAATTACATACAGCAAGAGAGAAAGCTAAAAAAGAGAAACGTGAATTATCTAGTTATGCGATTAAGATTATTATGAACAGCTTTTGGGGAGTTTTGGCGTCTCCGAATTGTCGTTATTTTGATTTTAATATGGCTTCGGCAATTACTGCATTTGCTAGACAGATAATTCAACTAACCGCAAAGAAGATAGAAGAAAAAGGATACAAAGTCATTTATTCTGATACAGATAGCGTTTTTGTAGAAGCTAATATTTCAGATTACGAAAAGGCAGATAAAATTGCAGTTTCAATTCAGAATTATATAAATGACTTTTACAAAGATTATGTAAAGAAAAATTATAACAGAGATTCTTATCTAGAATTGGAGTTTAAGAAACAGTATATTTCTATTATGTTTCCCGCATTAAGAATAAAGTCGGATGACGAAATTCAGAAGGCAGCAAAGAAGAGATATGCGGGTTTAGTATTAAATGGAAATCGAGAAGAGTTAGAAATTACCGGATTGGAAGCAATTCGTGGTGATTGGACTGAAGCTGCACAAGATTTCCAGAGAGAGCTTTTACTTCGGGTGTTTAAGAAAAAAGAAATTGATGGTTTTATCAAAGAATATGTAAAAGATCTACTTGCTGGGAAGATGGATAAAAAATTAGTTTATAGAAAATCAATAAGGAAGAACTTAGAAGAATATACAAAAAGTACTCCTCCTCATGTAAAAGCGGCAAGAAAGTTGGAGTTTGTAGAATCTAATCTTATTGAGTATTTCATTACGGTTGATGGTCCGGAGCCCATTCAAAAGTTGAAACATAAGCTAGATTACGAACATTATATTGATAAGCAAATAAAGCCTATTGCAAATCAAATTTTAGGTTTATTCAAGAAAGATTTTGATGATGTGCTAAAAGGAAGCAAACAGAGTACTCTTTTCTGAGATTTACACTATATTGGATAAATATATTAACTTTAAATTATTTGTTTTGACATGATAAAAGACAAGGCATCAAATTCTTCTGAATTTCCAAGAGCAAATACTTTAAAGTCTTTTGAATTCTTGAAAGCCAACACGCAGGCATTTGAAAGTGAACTTGAGAATTATCTTGTGAATGGCGAACTCGAATATCTGCGTGGATGGGCGTTTGAACTTGCAGATAGAGAAGCTGAATTGTATGGGATCGCAAGGAAAGGAATAAAGTATAATTGTCTTCATGCGCTTAGGAGATGTCAGGCAGTTGCTACTATGTATGATGGAGTTATGGATTCGGTTGAAAAAAATAAGGGGAAAGAGTTGACGCTTGAAGTTACTTTACCAACTTACGAAGATATCGATTTGTTGTTAGAAAAGGTAAAAAATAATGAAAGGAATTGATAGTTCCGATATAGATCGGATAGCATATGAAGAAGTAAAGGGATTAGCTGTTCAGATAGAGCATCATCTTTCAGATTATTTGGATCATGAAGATATACTGGATCTTAAGAGGTGGTGTTTTGAATATGCAGAAAGAAAAGCTTTTTGGTTAGAGTTTAGAAAGGACGATCCAAGAATAAGTTATTTACAGGCTTATGTACAATATGAACTGATGACAGAAATTAAAGAGTTTTTAGAAGAAGTACCTCGCAATCTCTCTCTAAATTCTTCGCATGTTGCTAGTGATTTTATGCAGCATAACGACTTGGATTTTATTTTGTCAATTTATGAAAAAAGAGCGGTAGGCCATTCTTAAATTTAGTTTCAAATAGTCTTTTATAGTTTACTTTTTTATGTTATTTGTGAAAATGGATAAGAATTTTGTCAAAAAGACAAATAAAGAAAAGTTGATGGAAAGGTATAAACCAAAGGAAGAATTTATTCAGAGAATTGAGAAACTGATAGGAAAAGAAGATGCTAAGAAGTTTTTTGAAATAGCTTATACCGCAAGTCCGGATTTTATTAGAGTAAATACCTTGAAAGTTTCTCCAGACGTCTTAAAAAAGAAATTGGAGGGCTATGGTTGGGTAATTGGTCAACCTTATCCAGAATATCCGGAGATTTTAGTTGTTGAAAGAGCGAGTCATTTGGTTCCGGGTGCACTCGGAAAAACTATTGAACATTTACTAGGATACTTTTATGTGCAAGAAATATCTTCTATGTTGCCGATTATTGCTTTGAAACCTGCAGCAGACGAATTATTCTTGGATTTATGTGCTTCTCCTGGAAGTAAAACTACTCAGGCAGCAGCAACGATGAATAATCAAGGAACTATTATTGCTAATGAAGTTAGCCTCGGAAGAATTAGGATTTTGAATGCTAATCTAGAAAAGTCGGGAGTTAGTAATGTGATGGTTACTAGAAAAGATGGAGTACAATTTTGTAAAAGATGGTCAAAGGAAGTTAAAATGCAATTTGATAAAATATTAGTTGATGCTCCATGTTCTGGAGAGGGAACATTAAGAAAATCACCAAAAACTTTTGAAATGTGGAATTTAAGTTTTATTAAAGCTTTATCTAAAGTTCAAAGAAAGTTGGCATCCGAGGCTTTAAAATTGTTAAGAGTCGGTGGAGAAATGGTTTACTCTACTTGTACTTTGGGCCCTGAAGAGGATGAAGCAGTTGTAAACTATTTGAAACAAAATTTTGATATTGAAATATTGAAAGTAGATTTGCCTTTGAAGATGAGGGAAGGAGTTACAGAATGGGAAGGGGAAGTTTATGATAAAGAAATAAAGAATTGCAGAAGACTTTATCCTCAAGATAATAATTCGGATGGATTTTTCTTGGCAAAAATTAGAAAGTTGAGTGATGAATGCAAATTAGAAGAAGTTGATCACGAGGAACAGTTCCAGGAAAAGTTTAATAATGATGTTGAAGAAGGATTAGTTGATGAGGCAGAAGATTTAGAGATGGAGACTGACAAAAATGAGTGATTATATGATTGCGTATTTACCTAGTAAGGAAGTTAGTGACTACGCTACAAAACTAATAATTGAGTTAGGCGAAAAGTATAATGAAAAATATTTAATTGAAAATCCAAGACCGGTGCATGTAACTCTAAAATCTCCTTTTGAGATTGAAGATATTGAGCCTGTGGAACTTTTACTAGAGAATTTTGTTAATGGAGTAAAAAGTGCTGATGTTTCTGCAAGTGACTTTGCAGATTTTAGAGGTCATGTGTTTTTCTTAAAAGCTAACTTTTCGGAGGAAGCACTAGAGATACAAAAGAAGTTAACTGAAAAACTTAAAAGTTTCTTATACATGGATAAGTATTCTGAACAGTTTACTCCGCATTTAACTATTACTTATGCAAATACTCAAGAATCTTACGACGGAATTGTAAGCAGTTTAACTAATTTGCCTAAACCTAATTTCAAATTTAAATTTGATAATGTAACTATTTTGAAGAAAGTAGGAAATGCTTGGAAAGTTTATAAGAGGTTCGAAATACAGTGAAAGTCGATATTTTAGATTCGCATAAGAAGAAAGATTTTTTGAAGGAAGTTTCATATTTGGGTGAGATGAAAACAAATTTACTTTTTATTTCTACTGGAAGTGAATCTGTTAGAGTTTATTCTGGGCATTTGCATGTAGATGATATTTTAAGAATTTGGAGACATTTTCCAGTTGAAGGAATTGGTTTATATTTCGGTAAAAAGATAATTGATAAACATGGAAGAAAGGAAGCCCGTTTGAGTTTGGATGCATTACATTTAATGAAAGATCAAATAACTGCAAATATTGTCGAAATTAATCAAGAACAAGTTGACAAATGGTTTAGAGGAAATAACATTGAATTAACTCCAGAACAAAAAGCAAAACATAAAGGATATGCAGGATATGTTGCTGTTAAGTTTGGTCCGGATTTAGTCGGAACTGCAAAGTTAACTGAACAGGGAATTTTATTGAGTTTTTTACCGAAGGAACGACGTATACGAAATTAGAATTTTACACTCTCAATTTTTCTTAATGGAATTCTTAAATACCCAATTTTATTAAAATAGGACTTACTTACTCTAACCCCATTTATAGAATACGTATATAGATCATATCCATCTCCTTCCTCAGTCTTGTCATATCCTGATTCATGTTTGATATCTAAGGCGACAATCCCTGGAATCCTAATGCGACCGCATTTAACAGATTCACTTAACCAAGTATTATTACTATAGACTTTTTTGTATCTTCTTTCTGTCTCAACGAAAACAGAACTAGGAGTACCATCAATATTCAATAAATTTATTCTAAACTCTCTATTGTAACCATCAAACGTGGATGGGCAAATAGAAACGGGCTCTGCTATTGGAAGATACCTAGAATCCTTCTGCTCGGAATCTATCCAAGGAAGAGCATACAAATATGTCAAATTATTTTTAAAAAAGTCTTCTTCTTTATTTATCTGATATTCCTTATATCTGTTGAGATAATCTCTAAAATACGCTATATTTGTTACAGGTAGAACTTTATCTCGTAAAACACTCGAAACTCTCTCTACAAACTTATCTTCCTCTAATATTGAACTTTTCAAAGTTGCCTCTAGATTAAGAATCTTTTTTCTTTCTTCTTCCAGATTATGCAATTGATCTTCAATCTTCTTTAATCGTTCGTCTTCCATAAAATAACTCCCAAAATCATTTTGACTCTCCGGCTCTGTAAATCCAATTAGTGGACCTTGTATACGGGTTGGTCTCTGGATTATTTGCCCATTCTAATAATGTATCATTGACTTTTCTTGAACTAACTGGTGAGATATGTGTCACATTACTGAATGGTAATTCCCTTACTCCAACTATTTCTACAGAAGTTTCTGCTGGTTTCATTTCCACTTCATAAACTATGTTTGGTTTTTGTTTAGGCGGCTCGTCAAAACCATACTGAACAGAACATGGACCTATATGACCTACAACCAGTCCTTTGTTTGGATAACCGGGTAGTCTTATTAGTTCATAATTATATCCTTCTTTCTCGAGTTGTTCAGATAAACATTTTTTGCAAGGGTTTTCTCTTTCTTGAATTTTTAATACAATATCGTGTAATTTTAATGTTTGTATTTTACCATTTATTCTAAAATGAAATCCTCTTTTTCCAAAATCTTTAAGAACGTTGCCCCAATTTGTCCCATCATATTCATATGCAACAAACTCAAACTCTGGATATCCTTCTTGGAACTCATTTCCTTCTACCCATCCAACCCTTTCTCTTTTCAAAGCAGCAAAGGGTATTGTGTCTTGATCGATATAGATATCTCTTAAATCATCATAAAAATCTTTTTGATAAGTTAAAGCGCCATTTGCTGTTGAAATAAATTCCTTTGTAGTTGTTGCTTTTCCTCCCCTACCTGGAATTTGCTCATAAAAATCCTCAAGTTTTCTAGTTATAACATTTAAACGTTTTCCTTCTTCTCTGCCTCGCCTGTAATGATCATACTCAGACATATTTTCTATATTTAAAGAAAGAAACAATGTTTCTTCTCCTTCTCCAAATTGCCCTAATTTTATCTGCGGTCTATTCAACTCTTGATAGTCTGGCCTCTTGGCACCCATTATTAATAATACATTTTGCGAACTTTCAAAAGAAGGATAGTTTGGACAATAATGTAACTTAAAATAGGTATGACCTTTCTTCCTGCCCCATTGTATAGGCGTTCTTTCTAGAGAAGAATATCTTTCACAACTTTGAAAGGAAAACGTTTCTCCTTCCTGAATAACTTCTCTAGTTATATACGCTAAACCAAGTGTTTTTCTTTTTACCATAATAGATTTTAGAAATATCTAGATATATAGTCTACCCATATTAAACATATGCTACATACGAAAAGCTTAAATATCTAAAAATTGTCTTAGATTAATGAAAAGAAGACTAATCTCACAAAGAGACTCACTCACAATAACTCTTCCAAAGGACTGGATTACTTTCAAAAACCTAAAACCGGGAGATGAAATTGATATTAGTCAATCTGGCGAAGTGTTAATGCTAAACTCCTTGAGTAATAAGAAGAAGAAAGAGTTTGAGTTAGAAATATCAACCTTAAATGATGAATGTATTAGAAATACTCTTAATTCTTTATATGTCTGTGGTGCAACAAAACTTATTCTCAGATCAGATAAACCAAGTAAATTACTTCTCTGCAAAAAACTTACATCTCTTTTTCTTGTAGGGTTTGAAGTTAGTGAAGAATATAAAGGAGAAATAGCTCTAGAAGCGTTAGCAATATCGGATTCAACCAATCTTGAAAATTACTTTGATAAAATATGGAACATCCTTGACTCTGATTTTAAAATATTGAAAGGAGAGGATTTTGGAGACAAGGCAGATATCTCTGAAGAAATAAAGAGAGGAACAAAAAAACTTACCCAATACTGTAATATTTGTGATAGAATTTTACTCGAAACTATATACAATGATTCACAGAAAGCTATCAAGCTGAGAATTATCCAAAACCTTAAAGAGATAAATCATTTGATATTCCATTTGTTTGAGAAAAAAGACAAAGTCTCAAAAGAAATGGCAGAAGTATTAGAAGAAATTTTTTTAAGCATAAGGAGAGGGTATTTTAAGGAAGAGATTGAATCGATAAATAAATCTCAAGAACTTATTAATAAAAACTTAAAAAAGTTAGAAAATAATATCTTTTTATTTTCCATTTCTCGAGAACTTTATAGATTATCAAATTCTGTACTAGGTGTTATTTTCAAATAGGCATGTTCTGAATATATTTTTGTAAGACACTTAATCGACTCTCAGACGGAATTTGGTTAACTTATTTTCATCTTCCATAATCTTAAAAACTCTTATTTTCTATAATTATTTGATATTGTTAAATCGTCAAGGACGTTTTTCGAATAATTTCGAGCTATTGGCTCGACCGAAAAAGTCCGTTATCGGCAGTCAATGCTTCGCATTTTTTGCCTTACGATTTTTCAAATAAAATAAATATTAGTGAAAATATCGCAAAATGCCAACAGAAGATTTCGGAAAAGCAGATACGTTTGAAGTTAAACTAGCTAATGCTCAATATTTAAAATCTAATAAGTCTTCTGCTGGGAAGGGTAATTCCGAGGAAGAAGAATCGGAAGGTATTTCTGCGGAAGCATTAAAGTGCTATATTAAAGCTGGAGAAATTTCTAAGAAAGTTAAAGAATATATGAAAGAAATTATTAAGAAAGATGTTTTACTTGTTGAGATTGCGGATAAGATTGAAGCAAAAATAAAAGAACTTGGCGGAGATATGGCTTTTCCTACAAATATTTCTATTGATGAGATTGCAGCACATTATACTCCTACTGCTAGAGATGAAACAAAAGCTAGTGGTTTGTTTAAAGTAGACATTGGAGTTGAAGTTGGAGGATATATTGCGGACACTGCTGTTTCTTTTGATTTAACCGATGATAAAAGATATACTGAAATGATTAAGATAAATAATGAAGCTCTTGAAGCGGCTTTAAAAGAATTAAAAGTTGGTTCGCCTATGAAAGTTATTGGAAATACAATTTCTTCTATTGTAGAGGCACATGTGAGTGTCAGCCCTGATGGTCAGAAAGCCGGTAGATTCAAAGTTATTAGAAATTTAACTGGACATGGTTTAGAGAAAGATGATATTCATGCAGGGGATACTGTTAGTAATTTGAAGAATGAAAATGAGATGGAACTCGCAGATATGGCTATCGCAATTGAACCGTTTTTGACTGAAGGAAGGGGAGAGATTTTTGAAGGAAAACCTTCCGAGATTTTTGTTATACAGAATAAGAAAACTCCTCGAGATCGGGATGCGAGAATTATGCTTGATTATATTTTAAAGAATTATAAAACAAAACCTTTTTGTAAAAGGTGGTTAGAAAGAGCTGGACTTCCAAAGCCAAATTATTGTTTGTCTCTATTAGTAAAAGAAGGAATAGTTTACAATTTCCCGGTTTTAGTTGAGAAAGAAAGAAAACCTGTTTCACAGGCAGAACATACAGTTGTTTTTGCTGATAAAGTTTATGTGACGACTATGTGATTAACAACATTTAAATATTCGTTATTCTTCTGTTGGTTATGCGTAGATTAAAGAGGGTGATGGCTCTAGCTTCGTTAGGAATCGGACTTTCCTTGCCGTTTGGCTCAAATTCTTTAGAAAATATTTTATTTACACCTGCTTATGCTGCCGAGAATGCCGGCGATGGAAGTAACGAGCCTGGATTTGTTCCAGCTCCGGTTGGAAAAGAGACGCCTGCACCTCCTGCAAATATGGCTGGTGGTGAAAGCTTTATTCCGTATCCTCCTCCGCCAGCAGCGCCGCAGGCTCGTTCTGAAAAAAAGAATCCTCCTGGGGCTCCAAAGATGTTTACGCAGATAGTTGGTGGGCCTGATTCAAATGCGCGCCCTAATGCGTTAAATAATTTATTGAAAGTGCTCAAAAAAGAAGCAGAAGTAGATTATGCTTGTGAATTTAAGAGTTGGGAAGAGATAAGTGCCGATCCTGCAATGAATCCTATTCTTTATTTTTCTAAGTATAATCGATGGTCGTTAAATACTAAAGAAAGAGATACGCTTCGGGAGTTTTTGATAAGAGGTGGAACTTTAATACTAAACGCGGGCGGCGGTTCTTGGCCTGCCTATGATTCTGCTGTGAAAGAAGCGTCCTTAATTTTGCCTCAAGCAAGTGTTCAACGATTAAGCCCTGATAATCCTATTTTTCATTCGTATTATGAGCTGGATAAAGTTAAAGCTTCACTTGGGAAAGACGGAACTAAAATTATCGAACCTCGTGTTTCTGGTTTGACAATTGACTGTAGAGTTGCAATAATTATTCCCGAGTTTGGAATGGATAGTTGTTCAGATGAATTTAGAGAAGGAATTGATAAAGTTTTATTTCCTGAAGATGCGCAGAAGTTAGGGATGAATATTCTTTCATATGCAAGTGCTAATCGTGCTTATTTAGAAAATTTAAAAAGAGAAGTTGTTTTGAGAGATAAAGTAGTAAACGTTTCGGGAAATTTATCCTTAGTGCAAGTTATGTATAATGGTGAATGGAAAACAAAAGATGCTGGTTTACCAATGTTGTTAAACGAATTCAATAGGACAAGTGGTGTGCCTGTAAAGTTCAATTATGATACTATGAAATTAACAGATCCTAAGATTTTTGATTCCCCTGTACTTTTTATAACGGGGCATGAACAGTTTAGTTTTAAGCCCGAAGAAAGAAAAAAATTAAGTGAGTATTTACAGGGTGGCGGCATGTTAATTGCTGAAGCTTGTTGCGGAAGAAAAGGATTTGATGTTTCATTTAGAAGGGAAATAAATAATTTAATTCCTGGAGAAACTTTACGGGCAGTTAGTCCTGGAGATGCTTTGTATCATATGCCAAATAAACTTGGCCAGATGAGTGTAACTCCTGCCTTAGCAAATGCTATGAAATCTCCTACGATGAATCCTCAACTTTTTACATTAAATCATAATGGGAAAAATGTTGTTCTTTACAGTCCAATCGGAGAACAGGCCGGATGGGAAGTTTCTTCTAGTCCTTATTCAATGAGCTATGCTCCTTCTGATGCTTTGAAGCTTGGAGTAAATCAATTACTTTACAGTATGACAAGATAGGAATAAATATACAGAACCTATATCCTTTTAAGTTATCTATACTTGTTTTTTATATGGCTAAAAGCTATTTTGCTGCATTGGTAACTAGAATTAATGAGCTTCCGAAGATATCTAATG
The DNA here is from genome assembly GCA_037140195.1 of archaeon. GTDB lineage: Archaea > Nanobdellota > Nanobdellia > Pacearchaeales > GW2011-AR1 > CABMGO01. The sequence goes on along the minus strand of JBAXEZ010000016.1, from coordinate 6,407 downwards.
AAGTTAGCAAAGAAATGGAAAAACGAGGGATTCGACATGATGTTAATTATTCTAAATGGGAGCGAGAGGTAGAAAAAGAATTATTGGGCGAGTATGCCAAAACAGGAGTTATCTATACGCGTAGTCTTTTAGTTAGTTCTCCTGCAGTATGTAAAAGATGTTTTAATGGGACAATTACTTGTGTGGACGGATATATTGAGATTAATAATCCTGCGAAAAATAGGACTTTTAAAATAAGTTCTCTTGCATTACATACTCTTGGGGAGCATGGTTCAAGATTATATTTGGCAAAAGAATTTGCAGGTTTGAAGGCCAAGTCCGGGTTTGTATTTGTGTCTAGATTAGAATCGGTTCTCGGAATTTAAAAATAAATTTAGCCGGCGTAGCTAGTTTCGGGTAAAGCAGACTTTGCGCTTCTCAAATATTTCTTTTCGATATTTTGATATCTATCTGCGTCATTCTTTGTTACTGAAGGAAGAACTTTGTTCATTGCTTTTTCGAAATTTTTCTTGGTGATTTCTTTTACTTCAATATCTTCTCTAAGTGCAAGCATAGCCGCTTCTCTACATAATCCTTCGATATCTGCACCAGTGTAACCTTCTGTTTTTTCTGCCATCTCTTTGACTACTTTTTCTTTATCTACAATTGGCATATTCTTTGTGTGAATATTTAAGATTTGGATTCTACCTTCTTTGTCTGGAACTGGAACATAAACTATTCTGTCAAATCTTCCAGGTCTTAGTAAGGCAGGGTCTAACATATCCGGCCTGTTAGTAGCCCCTATCACGATCACGTTTTTGAGAGATTCAATTCCGTCCATTTCTGCAAGTATTTGATTAAGAACTCTTTCAGTTACATTATTTCCATTGTGGTCCATGCCTCTTCTTCCAGCTAGAGAGTCTATTTCATCGAAGAAAATTACACAAGGAGAAACTTGTCTTGCTTTCTCGAATATTTTTCTAACTCCTTCTTCAGATTTTCCAACCCACATGCTTAATAATTCTGGGCCTTTAATTTGAATAAAATTGGATTCAGATTCTTTTGCTACTGCTTTAGCTAAAAGTGTTTTACCTGTTCCTGGCGGGCCGTATAATAAAACTCCTTTTGGAGGTTTAACTCCCATTCTTTCAAATGAAGATTGATATTTTAGTGGCCATTCAACGGCTTCTTTTAATTCTTGTTTTGCAGGTTCAATTCCGCCAACGTCCGTCCATTTTGTCGTCGGTGTTTCAACCAAAACCTCTCTCATCGCAGAGGGTCTAACTGTTTTTAATGCGTCGTCAAAATCATTCTTTGTAATTTTTAATTCTGCTAAAAGTTCTTGTGGAACTTCATTGTCTTCTTCTAAATTAAATTTGTTTAGGTTTCTTCTAAGAACAGCCATGGCGGCTTCTTTTGCTAAAGAAGAAATATCTGCTCCCACAAATCCGTGCGTTTTACTTGCTATTTCGTCTATCATGCTTTCTATTAAAATAGAATTAATATCTTCTTTAGAACCTATTTTTTTTATTAGTATTTCATTTTTCTTTTCATCTTCAGTCATTTCTTTCACTAATAGTTCAAGAACTTTTAATGTGTCTTTGTTGTTTTCAATTTCTCTTAGTGTATCTTTTGATTTTTCCTCATGCGGATTTTTTTTAACTTCAATTTCCATTTCATTTATAGAATTCTTTAAATTATTTGCTTTTTTCTCAATATATTCTTTTTTTGCAGGCGGAATCAGAGGCATTCCTCTTGTATGAATTTTAATTATGGCCAATCTTCCTCTTTTATCTGGAACTCCGACTTCAATTTCTCTATCAAATCTTCCAGGTCTTCTAAGTGCAGGATCTAAAGAATCTGGTCTGTTTGTTGCACCAATAACTACTACCTTCCCTCTGGATTTTAATCCATCCATCATAGTTAATAATTGCGAAACAACTCTTTTTTCTACTTCACCTGTTGCGTCTTCTCTCTTCGGAGCAATTGCGTCAATTTCATCGATAAAAATAATCGATGGAGCGTTCTTTTCTGCTTCGTCAAATATTTCTCTAACTTTCTTTTCAGATTCTCCGTAGAATTTAGACATAATTTCAGGACCGTTCAATAAAATAAAATGTGCTTCGGTTTCTCCCGCTACAGCTTTAGCTAAAAGTGTTTTACCTGTTCCAGGTGGACCAAATAATAAAACTCCTTTTGGAGGTTCAATTCCTAATCTGTCGAAGATTTCTGGATGCTTTAATGGGAGCTCAACCATTTCTCTTATTTTTTTAACTTCGTCTGTTAAACCGCCAATATCTTCGTAAGTTACGGGTGGAGCAGATGATGAGTCATCTTCGGAAATATCCATTGCTTTTGGATTGATTGTGATCTCAGTATTTTCGGTAATTATTCCTGGTTGATTTGGAGAAATATTTGCTACAATAAATCTAATTTGAGTAGGATTTTGGAAACCGCCCATCATTCCCATTTGACTGAATATATCACTAAAGTCGGAAAATAAATCTCCGAATTCGTCGGACATTGGATCTTTTCTTCTTTGTCCGCCAGATGCACCAAGAACTAATAAATCTCCTTTAGCGAGTCCCATACCAATTAATCTTTGCTTTAGTCCTTCTGGGTCGCCTTGGATTTGAATCATAATTCCTTTTTGGGATGGAGCTATAGTAATTTTTTTAGCTTCTTTTAATTCAGCTTTTTTAATTGTAACTTGTTCGCCAATACCTGTTTTAGCATTCTTTCTTGTAATTCCATCTATTCTAATAATATTCTCTCCGGTGTCTGAAGGATAGCCTCTGTCAACTACTACAAAAGTTTCTCTAGAACCCTTGATAGAAATAATATCTCCTCTTTGTAATTTCATTTTTTTCATTAGATTTGCATCTACTCTTGCGATTCCTTTATAGGCATCATCTTGCAAAGCTTCAACTACTCGTAATTTCACAACACTTTCTTTTTCAATTTTTTTGTCTTCTTCCTTTGCCATTTTATTCTTTTTCTTCTATTTTTTCTTTTTCATCCTTTAAATCATTTCTTATTATCACTTTTTTGTTATTTTGCGGGTTTGCCGAGTCCGTTACTTGTTTTACATGGAAAACTTTTCCGTTCTTTATTATTTTTACTTCTTTTGCACTTACTGTTCTTGCATTTTCGTTTGCTTCGGGTGTATTGAACATCATACTTATTTTTCCTGGCTCTGAAAAGCAAAGTTTTACCATGTTGTTTATCATGCTTTCTTGATCTTGCATAAAGGAAACAATTTCTCTAGGAATTGAAACAGCATATGAATTTCCAACCATTCTCATTTTAACTTCATATTCTTTATTTTTTAATCTCATAAACTCTTCATATTCTTGTTTATCGCTAGGATGAACTAATACTTCATTGCATTTCTCACATTTCATAACTCTAAGATTAAATCCGTTCTTAGAAATAAGTGAAGGTTTCATAACTTTCTCGCATTTGTTACATAATATTTTGTTATCGAATATATCTGTCATTGTGTTTGTTTAGATATAGCCACTCGCAGTGTACTTATCATGTGTATACAGCAGAATAGATACTTTATAAATGTTTTGGTGAGCTTGGCTTTGCAAAATTGAAACTATAAGGCTGGTTTATATTCCTAAACAAGCAGGGACTATTCCAAAAAGAATCATAAGAACTAGCACAATCATTTCGCTATGGTATTTTATTGCTTTCAAGTCTTTCATAAAAAGGTAGCAGTAAATACCTATGAATAATAAAAAGTAAGTAATTCCTAGTCCAAAAGATACATATTTGGTTATTAGTAAACCGATTGTATTTGCTACAAAGGCTATAGAGATCGAATTTATTAGCATGTTGAATTTTTTGTATTGATAAAAACTTTCTTCGCTAATTATTTTTGAGTTTATTACAAGTGATGCAAAGAGTAGCGGGATTACTAGTGAAAGTTGCCAAGAGATAGATATGCATTCTAGTAGTTCAGCTTTTACTGTAAGAATTAAAATAAATAGCGTTATCGTCATTCCAAGTAATCTTGTTGTAAATGCTACTTTCATTGAAGAACGGCTTGCAAAATTCATTTTTTCCATGGTATTTGTCTAAATATTTAATTTAAATAGTTTTGTTTTTATCGAAGAAATTTCTTTCAAGTAAATGTCGTAGAAATTCGGGTAAAAGTGTATTTAGTAGCGTATACTGGCTATATTGTCAACGTGAGTTGATAGGAAAAACGAAATGCAAACACAACAAAACAATCGAGTATTAATTGCTGATGATAAAGAGATGAATAGAAATATATTAGCAAGAGCCTTAAAAGCTCGCGGATTGGAGTCAGATTTAGCAAGTACTCCACAACAAGCAGTTTCAATGGCTAGAGAAAGACCCTATAATGTAATTATTACTGACTTGGAGTTTACCGAAGGCGGAAGAGAAGGTTATCGCGTGTTAGAACAAATACAGAGTTTACCTGCAATGAAAATACTTTACACAGGTGCAGCGGGTTTTGAATATGCAGCTGAAGGATTTACAAGTGGAGCAGATTACGTTGTTCTTGGAAAAGATCAAAAGGCCTTGTTTAATTTACTAGAAAATGATTATGCGACTCCTAATACTTCTTCAGAAAAAGTAGTTGAAGAAAAACCAGTAGTTAAACCTCATGAATGTCATTGTACTGCAGATAGTCCATGTAAGAAAGATGGAATTTGTAGATGTGCAGCTGGATTGCAAGCTAAACTTGCAGGGGCTTTAAAATGAAAACATTTTTAGAAGATATGGTGGATGGAGCAATTGAAGGAGCTGTCACGTTAGGTAGCGCAGCATCTGGCGTAACAATGGCTGCTTCTTGGATTGGCGGTTGTGCTGCAGGATTCTATGAAGGGTATATGACTTCTAAAACTGGTCAGCCCCATTGTAGTTTAACTTTAGCAACTGCCTCTGCAGCAAGTCTTGCAGGAATGGTTTTAAGTGGTTGTCAATCGTATGATACTATTGGGACTTTTGAAACTGAAGTTATACCCAGTGCTATTGGATGTTTCAGTGGTCCTGCTCTTTGCTACTTAGGCGGACTCGTTGCCGGAAAGGTTATTTAATTTTTTTAGTATAATTTAAAAATAGTTCATTCTTTAGTTTGTTATGCATATTTTAAAATTTGAGGTGGAAAATAAAGATGGTATTTATTCTGTGTTAACGAAAAAGTACAATGTTATTGATTATCTTTATCCTATCGACGTTTACAAGAGAGGGAAATTTTATTTTATATTGGGTTTACATTTATTAGATGGTGAGGCTTCGGAAAAAGATAAGTTCTGCAGAGCATTAAAAAAAACAAAAGAGGTAATAAAATTTGAAAAATATGAAGACCATGTAATTACTTTAATTAAAGAGCAAGAATTATTTTATGATCAAATATATAATCCTGAACTTTTTCATCCTTCTCCTGCAATAATTCAAAAAGGGATAGAGAAATGGACCGTCGGTTCTTGGGATCGGGAGAATTTAAGTAAAGTACTTTCTTCTCTTGAGAAAGAAAAAAAGAAATTTTCTAATCTACGACTGGATAAATTCGGAAAACTTAAATTGGATGAAATTTATTTTCCTAAACTTCTGCCAAAAATGTCTTCCCAGCAGAAGATTGCGTTTCAATTGGCTTTGGCTAATGGCTACTATGGATATCCTAGAAAAAAAGATTTGAAAGATCTTGCAAAGATTATGGGTGTTTCTATTTCTACGTACCAAGAACATTTAAGGAGAGCCGAGGAAAAACTGATGCCACTACTCGGAAATTCTTTAAAGACTTCTATTGGTAAGAACGATTAAAAGAGTTTAAAAACCAAGACTTGCTTTTAGGAATATGGAAGCAAAAAATATGTTTGGAGATTTTTGGAAATTTCTGAAGGAGGATTCCTGGCCCAGTTTTATTGTGGGTTTGATTATTGCACTTATCGTAATTAAATTTATTATTTTCCCAGTTTTAACTTTATTAACCGGAACTGCTCTGCCGTTGGTTATAGTTGAAAGTTGTTCAATGTATCATAATTTTGATTTGGAAACGATTATTCAGAATAAAATTTATTTAGATAACGGGTTAAGCTATGAAAATACCTCAAATTGGGTTTTAAAGAATGGGTTTACCAAGGGAGACATAATGATCGTTTTAGGTCCGAAGAATCTTAAAGTGGGAGATATAGTTATCTTTAATGGCGGACAGGCGAATCCTATAATTCATAGAATAATTAGTATAGAAAATGAAACATATTCTACCAAAGGAGATAATAATCTTGGACAATTGCCTGCAGAGAAGTCAATCTCAAAAAATCAAATTGTTGGCAAGGCTGTTTTCAAGGTTCCGTTTATTGGTTGGATAAAATTAATCTTCTTTGATTGGATGAAACCTACAGAACAAAGAGGATTCTGCTAATATGAATGAATATAGATTATTGGAG
>JBAXEZ010000015.1:0-17681 GCA_037140195.1 archaeon | reverse complement strand
TAATTGCTTCCCGGGCGCCGGCCAGGGCCAAACGATCAACCGTGTATGAATTAATCGAATCTTTGACCCGATTTATTCCTTCAATTAGTTCTTTATATTTATTTTCAGATTTCTTTATTTCAATTTTCATTTTACTTTCTTCACTAATTTATTTATTTCACTGAAACTAGGATTTTCAGTCAAGATTATCGAATATTTTTGCTCATACAAGGGCATATTTTTCTCTACATTATCTTCAAGGAATCCAAAACTTAAAAGAGTGTCGTAGTCAAATCCGGATATCATCCCTAGGTCTCCAAGACTATCTCCTAGTAAAATAACATTTTTTCTTTCTTTTAGTTCTTCGTGTAATTTTGGAAATTTATTAATTGAACTTTCATCTTTGTTGAAAACATGTATTATTGGTTTTTTTACGCCGATTGCGTTTCCTTTTTCGTCCCAGATGTATTCGTTTGTAATTACGTGAACATTCTTGTACATTTTTTTGTATTTCTCTAAAAACATCTCGATAGTTACGCCAAGGCCGCTGGAAGAGATTATTACTAGAGGAATATCCTTTTCTTTTAGCATGTCCAAGAGTTCTAGAAATCCCTCTCTAAATTCCAAAAATCCTTCTTTTTCAGCATTCTCAATCATAGTTTTTAGGTGTTTTTTGTTTAATCCCGATTCTATTAGAGGGTCAAAGTGTTTCGTCCACCATTCTTCCATTTTTACTTTTTTCTCTTCTAGGGGTATAACTGGATCTTGCTCTATTAGTCTATAGAAATTTGCTAGAGCAGTTGATTTTTCAGCGTAATCTTTGCTAATGTATTTTTCATTGCTTCTAAAGAATTCCATTAAAGATCGTACTTCTTTACCGTTTACAAAAGTTTTTGTTATTGTCCTATCAAAATCTGCAAGAATATGTAATTTCTTTGCTCCGTCCTTTAGAATCTTGCTCTTAGCTTTGTCTACTTTTTCTTGATTTAGGACTAGTTGTTTCATTCTTCTTTATCGATTACTTTACTTTGTACTTTCTTAGATTCTTTAATAATTAACTTCATTATAGCCTCTACAAAATCCCCATTGAGAGAAGTGTGGAGTTTTCTTTGTCTGATAATCTCTTCTTCCTTTGTTAGATCTTCTATGGGCAAATCGTTCTCTTTTTTTACATCAGCTACTTCTTCTGCAAGTGCAATTCTTTCTTCAAGAAGTTCTAGAATTTCATTATCTACGCCAGTTATTTTTTCTCTAATTGTTTCTAGTTCAAGATTCATTTTACTTTTTCCAATGTCCAGTTTCGGCGATAATTAATCCGTCTTCAACTAGGGGGGCATTGTCTAACATAATTTCTCTAAAATCCGTTTCGGTCTGTTTACCTGTCTTCTCAACTCTTAGGTTTTCTTTTCTTTCAGATTTATGTTCAACGGATTTTACTTTATCTAATTTTGAGGAGAATTCGTCAAGAAGATTTTTAGCGTTCTTTCTAATTTCTTCTTTCTCTGCTTCAGTTACTGGATGCCATGCGTAGCTCATAATATCTCTAGAAAAATCGGGATTATAAACATTTTGAAAGGGTTTGGATTATATTGTTCCTTCTTTTGTTGGAACTATTCCGTATCTATTTTGAAAGAAAATCTCTCCAAATGCTGCTGAATTTATATAAGCAACATATTTCTGTCTTTCTTCTGAAGACAGTGGGCCTTTAAAGTGTAAATCTTCGTTTTCTTTGCCGAAATATCTCATGACTCTTGTAGGTTCTTTAGTTAATCCTGCGTCCAAAAGTAGTTTAACAAATGAGTTAGTTAAAGATGGCTTTTCTCTAAATATTTTTTCACAGCCAGTATATCTGCCCCAAGTTAATTCTCCGTGACTGTTCGGTACAATTTGTCGATAAATACTTTTTAGTTCTCTTAGAAAATCAACTGGATTCTGACTACCTAGTGTTTCGTCAAGTGCGTCCGATAAGTTACCTTGCATAAAGAAATCGATATTGGGTCCTTTATATTATTTTGTATTCTAGGCAGTTTGTACTAAAGGTTCTCTAATTGGGGGATTTTCGACTACTGCATAAACGCAAACTCTTCTAAGTTGGTCCAGATCTCGTATTTCTAAGTCATTCCACGCATATCTAAAAATGTATGTGTTTCCTATTGCAGCATCTACCCATTTTTCAGCAGTAGTATGCAAGTCTTCTTTTTTTTCTTTAGGTACATGACTGTTGTTTACACGTCTTAAATCTTCTATTAATTTTGCTTGAACTAGTGATCTATCTGACATGGGCATATTGTATAAAGTTTCTCTATTCGGACACCACCCGCAACCATTGCAATTTTTAGGACACGGCAAGACTGGTTTTTTTCCAGCGGTGAGAATTACTCGTGCAGTACAATAATCATCCGTGCAGTCGGAGACGATTTGATTAATTAAATCTCGTCTGTCGTCTTCATCTATTAAAGATTCAATTTCCATCAAAATATCTAGAAAAATTATTTATTATAGCTTGGCGATATACATACTATACGGTTTATTTTTTATATTCCGCTCTAGGGTTTATATTTTCAATAGTGTTTTAGAATTATGGTGTTAATCTGTCTCTGTCCCTTGGGAAAAGAACGGCTTCTCTAATATTTTTTATTCCTAGAATTAACATAGTTAATCTTTCAACTCCCATTCCCCAACCTGCGTGTGGTGGAGCTCCGTATCTAAAAGAATCAATATAATCTTTGAATTGATCTGGGTTCAATCCTTTTATTTTTAATCTTTCAATAAGTAAATCTGGTAGATGGATTCTTTGTCCGCCTGAAGTAATTTCCATTCCTTTGTAGATAGCGTCGAAACCGTTTGCAAGTTCTGCGTGCGGGTTTTCGCCCATAGGCATGATATAGAATGGTTTTCCTGAAAGTGGCCAGTCGTGTACAAAAACAATTGTGTCGGGATATAATTCTCCAAGTTTTTCTTCAGCTTCTCCTGTTAAATCGTCTTTGCCCATATGAACTCCTTCTTTTTTCATTAATTCGGTAACTTCAGCGAAAGTCATATATTTAACCGCAGGAACTTTAAGTTCTACACCTAGTGTTTTCAATTCTTTTGCGTTTGTGTCAATAATTTTTTGAACAATATATTGTGTACATTCTCCCATAATAGCCATAACTGTTTTGTCATCTGCAAAAGCCATTTCAAAATCCATTTGTCTACATTCATTCAAATGTCTAACTGTGTTGTGTTTTTCTGCTCTCCAAACTGTGAAGATTGTGAAAACTTTTTCCATAGAACAAGCCAACATTTGTTTGTATAATTGGCAAGATTGAGATAAGAAAGCTTCTTTTTCGAAATATTTTACTTTGAAAACATCTGTTCCGCCTTCGCTGGATGCTCCGATTAAACTTGGGAATGCAGCCTCTAAAGCATTTTGTTTTTGAATCATATATTCTCTAAATGCGGTCATTAATGTAGATTGAACCTTGAAGATGGCCTGTGTTTTTTCTCTATGTAAGTCTAAGAATCTCCAGTCTAATCTTATTGGAAGTTCTGTTTTAGAATAATCTGAAACGTCAATAGGAACTGGGTTTGCAGCCATTGCTAAAATTGTTATTTGTTCTGGTGCGATTTCTTTTCCGCCAGGAGCTTGTTTGCAATCTTTGATTGTCCCAATAACTTCAACTGCGGATTCTCTTGAAATTCCGTTTAAACCTTCGAAAGCTTCTGCAGGTGTTTCACTTTGAACGCCAGTTACTTGGACTCTTCCAGTGATATCTCTAAGAACAATAAATCTTACTTTTTTCAAATCTCTAGCGTCGTAAACCCATCCCTTAAGACAGACTTTTTCGCCAGCTTGTTTTTTGAAAACTTCTTCAACGTAGTTTCTTTCCATGCTAGTGTCTGGGAATTAGCATTTTTAAATTTGATTGTTGTTGGTTTGTGCTTTCATTTTAACAATGTTTAAAAAGCCGTATTTCTCAAGCCTCCCTATGAAACATTCAATAGGTTATCGTTCAGGAAACTCCAGTTTTTTAGTGTCAGCTGTAGCTTCTGTTGGCCTTGTAGGGTTATTCTATCTAAGCAATGTAATGTCAAAAAGAGATAGCGAGTTGCCGGTGAGAGATAATATCGAAAGTCTTGTTCCAGATTGCTTCGCTTCGGGAGATATTGAGGTTTATTCTTCTATATACAAAGATGGAAGTTATTTCTTAATTAAATAATTTTTATTCTTACAAACATTTATTAATCTATTTTATTGAAAATTAGAATGGCATATGATGAGAAAAAACTTGAAGATTCTTTAAGTTCATTGGTTAAGAAGGAAGCACCTAAGCAAGCTGAGATGTCTAGAGAAGAAGAGATTGGTTTTCACAAAGGAACTTTGAATACCTTAATTTCTGAAAGAACTGAGCTTGTGAAAATGATTGGAAACGTCGAAGCTATCATGCAGGCACATATTCAAAGATTAAAAGCTTTGGGCGTAGAAATAAAAGGCAGTTAGTAATTTATTGTTTTTTAATCGTATCTCTGTATCCTACTAAATAATCTCTAACTAACTGTAAATCTAGTTTGTCGTTTACTCGAACGCCGCCTTCCGTGTCTATACTAAACCTTTCTGGAAAATATCCTTGTAGTTGTTGCGTTACTCTCTGTACATTAGAGGGTTTTATTCCGCCCGCGTACATCAATCCAAGATTGTTTAATTCAGCATTACGGGTTATCATTTTACCGAATATTATTGCTAAACTTTCTTGACTTAAATCGAGTTCTAAATTATTTCCATGACTTGCATCAAACATCGCATAATCTATAAAATTTCTTCTTTCGTATATTTGATTAAAAAGAGGATTAACGTTTCCAGTTGAAACATCCTCAACTCCTTCTCCTTTCCAGACTTTATATCCTCCTTCAGCAGAACTTTTATTTGATACTGCAACTTTTAGAAGTATTTGAAAACCCATTTCTTTGACTTGTTTGAGTATGTCTAATGAGGGGGGTAGAGAATTAAATTGAAGTAAGGTTGGTCTAATTCCACAATCGACAATTTTTTTCATGTCATCTAAGATTGTCCCATTATCTCTAGTATAATAATGCAATGCTGTAGTAAAGCCATATTCTCGAGTCTGCTCATCTAATCGTGGTAAGTCTGTAAATAATGGCTGTCTTGGATTCTGTGTACCTTGATTAATACTCATGTTTGAAAGCTGGTATCCAATAGCTACTGGAAAAGCTATCTTTTCTTCAAGACAGATGTCTCTTATTTCCCTAAGTTGGCTAATGTCTGAAATTCCACTTACCGAGACGAAGTTTTTTGCCATAATTTGAAAATATTCTTTTGTTTTTTAAAGATTTGTATAGTTTAGACAATTTTGTTGGAATAAAATCTTCTTATTTTTTCCCAGGAACGTAATGATGTTTTAGGCACCTTGGTTGATATCCTTCTGTTTTGTCGCCGATTAAAATGATTGGAGATTTATATGGGGCCGGTTTTCCGTCTATTAATCTTTGAGTTCTGGTTGCTGGTTGGCCGCATTTTTTTCCGTGAACTTCGTATTGACATGCTGCGGTTAGTTTGTGAACTTCGTTTGCAATAGCCATTAATTGTGGCATATATCCAAAGGGTTCGCCTCTAAAATCCGTGTCTAGTCCAGAAACTAAAACATATTTTTTCTGTTTCATTAACTTTTGAACAACTTCAACTATTCCTTCGTGAAAAAATTCTGCTTCTTCTATTCCTATCACAACATATTCAGGTTTTACGATTTCAAGAATTCTTTTTGGATTCATTTCGTCAATTGTTTCACAGGCAAATTCCAGATTACCAAACCTTGTTTTTACGTTAACATCTCTCGTATCTATTTTAGGTTTAACAAGTAAGTGCCCCATTTCAGGCATATAATGTAATCTATCAATTTTGTTTATTAGCTCTCTGCTTTTTCCGCAATTCATGGGCCCAGCAAAAACTTCCAAATAACCTTGATTAAATTTTGGTGATATGTCTGCCATCTTTTAAGTTTAAGAAAGAATTTGGTTTAAAAGGATTATTATAATTTAATGTCTATTTCTTTTTCTTTGGAGCCATTCCCGCGTTCGAGACTTTACAGAATAAAATTCTATTGGACGTTAGGTTTATTATAAATACTAAGATAACTATTGCTACTACTGAAATTTCTTTTCCTCCGAAGGGGAGTGCTAATACGCTTGTTCCAAGTCCAATAACTGCTAGTAATCCTAATCCACATGTTGGGCAGCCAGTAACAAAAAATCCGAAGAAAAGACTTAGATATCCCCAGAAGGTCAAATGTTTGCTCATTCCAGATTCTGTGACTGTTGCTCTAAATAGCAACAAAGAAAAAAGAAAGGCAGTTAGCAAGTTTACTATTATTGTAAAGGTGAATGCGAGAGGACTGATTGTTTGATAAAAACCTTGCGTATAAAGTTGAATTATATCGAATATGTTTTCAGTGTATTGTATTCTTACTCCCACAGCCATTGAAGCGTTTAACACATAAAATAAAACTCCGATAATTAAAGAAGTTATAACGTATTTTTTTTGGCTATACATCATTTTCCATAATGTATATTTTTGACTTAATTTTTCAAACATTTTAACAACTTGTTTTCTCTTTTAATTTAGCTAAAGGCACCGGCCCTACAATTGTTGTGGTATTCATTCCCCAGAATGGATAAACTTTTTGTTCGGAATATTTTCCACATCTTTTCGTTTCTATAAAACAATTAACATAAACTATTTCTGTTACAGCTTCTTCAAATTCTTTTTTTTGAACTTCGCAGTTTGGGCAGTTAATTGTTCCATATAAATAAATTCCTTTTTGAGTTAGGCATTTTGCTAGACTTTCTTTTTCTGCTGCAGTGAACTCTGGAGTTGGACGAGAGATAGAATAGTAAATTAAAGAAGCGAGTAACAGAATAACAATCACACTTATAGTTATCACATACTTTTTTTCCATACTTATTGTTGGACTGGATTGTTTTTAAACATTGCTGGATTCATGGGCATTGGTGTTGGACGAAGAAAGGGTGGGCTTCTTGGAGGTAATGGCCTATTAAATTGCAGGGAGGGGTTTGCGGGAGGTAATGAACCGAATGTTTGATTTGGGGTGGATGGCTGTTCTGGTTTCTTTTTCAAGAAATACCAGGCTATTAAAACGATTATTAAAATTGCGGCAATAATTATTACAAAGATAGCTATATTTTTGTTTGGTTTTTTTGCCGTTTCAGAAACTATTGAGAATTTGATTATTTCTTCTGCAATATTCCCCGCATCATCTTGTGCAAAAACTGTCCATGAGTAGCTTCCTTCCGTCAAACTTTTATTTATTCTACTGGTGTATGTTGTATCTTTTGTTCCGTCGTTAATCCATCTTCTAGCTATTCCATTAGTATCGTCAGCAGAAAAGTCAATTACAGCATAGTTTGTAAAATTGTTTTTTGTTTTAGTCGGGGAAATGATTGTAATTGTTGGAGATTCTGTGTCAATAGTTATTTTTCGAGTTGGTGTGTTTATTGTTTCTTCTCCAGAAATTAGTGTTGCATTGTAGTAATAATCTCCATCAGAGACAAATGTGTGAAACACATCTATTGTTTTTTCTGTTGTTGAGTTTTTGTAAACTACTCTTCCCGCACTATCAAATATATTTAAGGTGAGATTTACTGTACTTTTGTTCGTGTTTGCATTTATTTTTATTGAAACTGATGACTGATTTGTTAAATCATTATCTGTAGCAGTTGATGAATCAAAAGATATTGTTGCGTTTGTTGTTGTTTCTTCGGTCACATTTGTTTCATTTGTAGTCATATTTGTGGATGAGTTAAATATTGCAAACTGTGAAACTACAAAGGCTATATTGCCTGCCAAGTCTGTTGTTGTGAAATTCCAAGTATATGTTCCTGGAGAAAGAGTTACATTGTAATTTGGACTGCTGACTAAGTTAATTATATTACTGCCATCATAAACTGTTTTGTTCAATATTCCTAAAGTATCGGTAGCAATTAGTTTTGGAAAAATTGTTGTTGTAGCATTTTCTGAAATGTTTATTTTAAGATTATTTGTTGGGTAAATTTCTATAATCGTTGGGTTTTCTAGATGGACAAATATTCTCATTTCCTGGGTTTGAAGTTCTTCTGCCTGACAGCTGTATTTTACTGCCGTTTTAACCGTAAAATTTCCAGTAGTATAATTTTCATTGGAAGACAAAGCAGTGTAGGAATATGTTTTATTACCTTCATTTGTTTTGGGCATAGTGAAAGAAGGAATGTCTATTGTTTTGTTTATTCTTTCTTCTCCTCCAAGTAAATAGGTTGAGTACATTACAGAACTAATTTTTAAACTACAATTCGATTCTTCTTCTCCTTCACATTTAGTTACTATATCCGAACCATAGTAATCACTTAAAATCGTAAGGTTAAAGTTATTTTTTCCGGAATAGCTATTGTTTTCTGGACTTAAAACTTTCATAAAACTTCCATCGTATGTTGCCCCGCCGTAACTACATGTGCCTTCTGTTTTTGGAGCGACTATTACCTCTCCAGTGGAGTTTAATCCGTAAAATAAAGATACTATAACTAAGATTACTACGGAAATTAATAGTTTCACCTTCAATTGTTTTTTTATCGTCTCATCCATCTTTTTATTTTAGTAGTTCTGCAATAACATCTGCTACTTCTTTACCACTTACTTTTCCTTTAAACTTTGCCATTATTAAACCCATGTAGGCATTGCTTGAAAGTTTAGGTTTTTCCTTTATTAAAGATTTTATCTCGGATGTTAAATCTATTTTTTCTTTAGCTAGTGCATTTTCTAATTTTTCTCCTTCATAGATTTTTAACATAACTACTTTTATGTCTCCTTCTGAAATTTTGTTATGTTCTACTGCTTGTAAAATAGATTCTATTAATTGAACGTTTAATTTGATATTTACTTTATCCAAATCATCATTTTTCTTTGAGGCAATCTCTTTAGGAAATATTGTTAAACATTTTGCAATAAGCTGTGCGTTCTTTGTGGTATTTAGCAAATATTTAAAGTCTTCAAGTCTATCTTGTTTCATAATATTTTTTACAAGTTCGTCATTTAAACCAAATTCTTCTAAATAACTTTTGTTTTCAGAAATTAATTTTGGTAAAGTTGCCTTTGCATTTTCTTGTAGTTCTTTAGAGATTTTAAGAAGTTTCAGGTCTGTTTCTGGATACATTCTTGCTTCTCCGGGCATAGGTCTTAGAAAAGTTGTGCTGCCGTCTTCGTTAGATTTTCTTACTTCTTTTACAGAAGTTTTTTCTATTTGCAGATTTGCTCTTCTTATTGCTGATTTAATTGCTTCTCTTGCTTTTGTTTCTTCATCTACTATTATAATAAATGCATCGTCCTTCTTTATTTCTAATATTTTTTTTATCTCATCTATTTCTTTTTCTGAAAAATTATATTTGTTTAAATTTTCATCAGAGTGAATCATTCCTCCAACTCCATGAACCTTTGCATAATCTGAAACTTCTGTTCCGAATCTTTTATTATCTGAAAATGAAATCCCTAATATTTTATTAAAGCCATCTAATTTAGTTGCGATTGCTTTAGAGCCTTTATCTAGAGAGGATTTTACGAATTTACATTCGGTGTTTTTTAATGTTCCAGTTATATCAAATAATTTTTCTGGATTCCCGCCTTTAGCTTTTCTTTTTTTCAATTCTTCGTTAATCTCTAATAGCTTTAGATGTCTTTGCATTTCTGTTTCTATTGTCTTAATCATCATTTTTGGATCTTGGAATCCTTTGATCTCTACTCTTTCAGTTCCTTTGATAGAAATGTTTACATCTTGTCTGATTGTTCCGAGTCCTCTTTTAACTTTACATGAACGTAAGATTTCACCAATTTTCAAAGCTGCTTCTTTAATCTGCTCGGGAGTTTTCAAATCTGGTTTTGTTGTAATTTCAACTAGGGGAATTCCTAATCGATCTAGTTTGTAAATTTTAGAATGTTCGAAACCTGCTTCATCGACTTCTTGTTTTACTGCAGGTCTAGCTGCATCTTCTTCTATTGCTACTGTTTCAATTCCTACTTTTCCATCTGTTGTTTCAATAAAACCATCATGGGCAATTAAAGTAGTTCTCTGGAATCCTGAAGTGTTTGAGCCGTCAACTACGGTTTTTCTCATTATTTGAGTTACTGGAAAAATTTTACAATTTAGAAGTAAAGCAATCTGTAAAGCAACTTTCAATGCTTCTTGGTTGATATCATGCGGAGGTTCTTCATCTAACTCAACTAGGCAGTTAGTATCATAAACTTCATAAATAAAAGTCTTGTTCTTTGTCTTTTCGTGAGCGGCCGCAGTATCTATTTTTCCTGTTTCGCCAACTACTGGGTTAAGTTTTCTTTCTACTTTAAATAATGGTTCGTCATTTCTTAAATTTGAAGGGCAATTACAGAATAATTTGTTCGTGTCTAGTTGTTGATGTATTTCTAAACCAGCTTTTAATCCGTGAAACTTTTCTTCCATATTAGCTCTAAAATTTGGATGTTTATAAAGATTGTTTAGTGGTAGATAGTTCTTGCGACAAGTTTTTAAAGTTTGAATTTATTGCTATTCTATGAAAAAGAATGATGGTTCCAAATATCTTGGTGGGAAACCTGAGAAAGGAGATACGTCTAATTATCGGGGAGTTAATAATCATCCCAAAGATGTTCCATATTCTCACCGAGCAATAGATAATCGTTTTTCAGTACCTGAGTATCCGTTAGGTAGTCTTGTAGATGATTCTGGTTCTGATTCGGATGATTCTCCCGGTCTAGATTTTTATAGAGAAAGAGAACCAGATCCAAAAGGGCCGCGCGGGCCATACCCTATTGGCGTACAGGTTCCGGCCTATACTGGAAAGGGTCTCAAGAAAAAGGTTTTAGAGCCTAGGGCTTTTCAGCCAGGTATTATTACGGGAGGATTAGAAAGAACGTCTGCAGCAGTTGCTCTTGTCGGTTTGGTTGGCGGTGCATTTTTTATTTCTACTAAGGTAACTGGAAATGTAATTTCTAATCTATCAACTCAAACGTCTTCTTGGATTGGAGGAGTTTTGGTTTTCGTCGGGATAGTTGCGGGCTTGTTTTGGTTGAAAAATAGGAAATAAGTTAAAAAGTATATTGCTTAAATTTAAAATGAGGCATTTCTATATGGTTTTATGGTCGAAGATAAAAAAAGGTTGATAGAGAAAACAAAGAAGCTTTCGGTTAAAGAGGGGAGTGCTTATAGTGTAATGGACGGTTTTGGGTTTAGGTATGTTACTCCCTTTGCTCTTTCTGTTGGTGCGAATAATACTCAAATTGGTTTGTTGAGCTCTTTGCCTGGTCTTTTTGGAACCTTATCTCAGCTATTAACTTTTAAGTTTATGAAGAGATTTACTAGAAAGAAAATTATTTTTTGGGGAGTTTTTTTGCAATCTCTTATGTGGCTTGTTTTAATTGCCGCAGGAATACCTTTTTTTCTTTATGGAATCAAAACAAGTCTTTCACCCAATATAATTATTTTAGTCTACACTGTGTTGGTTTTATTCGGTTCGTTTGTTGGGCCTGCCTGGACTTCTATGATGAGGGATTTAATTCCTGTTAATCGTGGAGAGTATTTTGGAAGGAGGAATCAAGTAATTGGTATAGTGGCTTTGGTTTGTATGTTTATTGCAGGATTTCTGTTAGATTATTTTAAACAAACTCACATTTACGTAGGGTTTATCGTAATGTTTTTAGTTGCTGGTATTGGAAGATTTGTTTCCGCTTTATATTTTACTAAACATTATGATCCTAAATTTGAAGTGGATGATAAGAAATATTTTAGTCTAATTGATTTCGTTAAGAAAATGAGAGAAAATAACTTTGGAAGGTTTGTTTTATATTATTCTTTGGTTTCCTTTGCTTGCGCAATAGCTTCTCCTTTCTTTATAGTTTACATGTTGAAAGATTTGGGTTTTAGTTATACTCAGTATATGATTACTGTCGTTTTCAATTCTTTGACGACTTTACTTCTTATGCCTCTATGGGGGAAGTTTGCGGATAAGTATGGAAATGTAGAGGTTATGCGGCTTACGGGATTCTTGATTCCTCTTTTACCTTTGCTGTGGTTGGCAACTCCGTTAGTTCATAATATGGCTTATCTAGTTATTTTTATAATCTTCTTGGAAATATACTCTGGTTTAATTTGGTCCGGATTTAATCTTTCTGCAAGTAATTTTGTTTATGATGCAGTTTCTAAAGAAAGACTCGCTATTTGCTCTTCTTATTTAAATATTATCAACGGATTTTTTGCTCTAATTGGTGCAGTTATTGGAGGATATCTTTCTTCGCATAATATCTCTCTTTTTGGATTCAGTCCGCTATTAACCCTATTCGTAGTAAGTGCGGTTGCAAGATTTGCAATTTACTTTTTTTATTCAACAAGTGTTAATGAAGTTCGTGAAGTTAAGGTCTTTGAACCACATAGAAAAGTGGATGAGCAAGTCAAACTAATAAAGTCCAAGACAGGAAAGATTGCTTGGGGCCTATTGAGTAGTGTTTCCTTGGATAAATTCTTTGAGACAAAAGCTTCAGAATCCGAACATCATTTTTTACCAAATTCTAATAATTTCGCGAAGAACAAATAGGTAACTATTTAAATATGCAAATGGTTTCATAGTTAGAGGGAGGTAAAAAATGAAATCAGAAGTTCGTGAAATAAAAAAAGTTAAGGTTTGGAGTTTTGCAAAAGTTCTTCTTATATTTGGGCTGATATTGGGTCTTTTATATGGAGTTAATCTTGCTCTAGCTGCTCAGAAAACTATTGCGGTTTATCCAGATATTGCTACTACTTCCTTTACAGGATTACAGCAATATGCTCAGACGATTGCGAGTTCTACTCAACAAGATGTTTCTCAAACGTATATGAGTTTGATTTTAATCTGGTTAGGTTATTGGAATATATTGATTATGCCTATACTTTTGGCAATATTATATTTCCTTGGAGGAATTATTGCTGCGTTAATCTATAATTTAATTGCTAGATACGTTGGCGGAGTTAAGGTAGTTCTAAACTAAATTTATACTTTATTTTGCTCATTTATTTTTTGGGCTTTTTTCTTTTTTTAGAAAATCTAGAAATCAAATCCTATTTTATCATTAAATTCGCCTGCAAAATTTTCTAGCATTTTTTGTGCTATCTTTCCGTCACGAACCCAAGAAGAATGTCCAAGAACCCAGCCAAGTTTGACAAAAGCAGTTTCGGACAACATGTCTCCTAAAGCGATTATATTCGTTTTTTGTAAATCTCTTCCAGTTGTGTAAACATTTAAGTTTAGTCGTCCGCTAATTGTCTGTGCAGCTCCGCAAATTATCATTCCTTTGTCGGTTAATCTTTTTATTGTAGGTAACCAATTATGCTCTGCATCTTGCGCTGGGCATTGGCCGAGTCCGAAAAGTTCCAAAACAATTCCCTTGTAGCCCATTTGATTGTACCATTCTAAAATGTTTGGATCTTGTCCGGGTGTTATTTTGACTAAAGCTATTCTTTGTTCAAATTTATTATCTATCTGAATCCTTTTTGTATTGTCTCTTGCGTTGAAGTTTCTTAAAATCTTAAAGTCCTTTTTGGATATTTCTGCGAAGGCTTCGGAATTAATAACTTGGAAAGTATCTCTTCTTGAAGTGTGCATTTTTCTTACTTTTGTTCCGGGCATTGCTAGACAAGACTCATCGTTCAAATCTTTATGTCCCACGATTGAAACTTCTGCAATATCGGAAATTGCGTATTTTACTGCACAAATTATATTTAAGTGAGCATCAGTTGAACCTCTGTCGATACTTCTCTGTGAGTAGGTTAGCGCGACGGGTTTGTTTAGTTTACCTAGCATAAAAGATAGGGCAGAAGCTGTGAAATGTAATGTGTCTGTTCCATGCGTAATTATTACTCCTACGATTGATTCGTCGTTCAATAGATTTTCAGTTGTTTCTGCGAGTTTTTTCCAATCTTTAGGACCCATATTTTCGGAAAATTTCATGAAAGGTTTTTCTACTCGAGTAATATTACAAATTTCTTTTACTTCTGGTGCAATGTTTAAAATTTCTTCTGCATCTGTAGAAATAACTGCTCCAGATTTAGGATCTAATCGTGAGGAAATTGTTCCGCCAGTTATAATCATCGCAACGTTAGGAAGACTTGAGTTTCTTTCAACTTGAATAATTTTGTTTGATTTATCTTTAGATTTTTCTATAACTTTTGTTTCTAAAATATCTCTTTCTTTTATTCCGATGTTATAACCTGATTCTAGTTTTAATAGAATTGTTTCTGAATCGTAACTTTCTAGAACTCGTCCAGTCCAGGTCTTTTCAGCAGTTCGTAGTTCTACTGTATCTCCAACGTTTAGGGTTTTTTCGATGACCATGATTAATGTAAGAAGAGAGGATTTTTAAGTGTGGCGGTTAAGGTTTGTAGGCAATTATTTCTTGTTTTGAACCAATTTTTTTTAAATTAGAGAATCCTTTTTGCATTTCTTTTTTTGTAAGTTTCATTAGGCCTTCTTTTGAATCTTTTATGTAATAAAATTTATCGTCTTTTTTATAACAAACTCTTAGATGTCCTGTTAAAAATGAGTGGCCAAAGTAATCAGCCATATTAAACGCGACTGAATATTCGTTTGCTAAAAGTTTGTCTATAATTTTCAATGGTTTTTCTTTTATAATATTAATTTTTGATTTGTTTTCTTTTATTATTTTTTCGTATCTTTCTATTGCTTGTTTTTTTAATTCTTTTTGTTTTTCTTTGGGAATATTTTCATATCGGAACATCATCTTAAAAGTTCCATTTGACATTTTTGTATCTTCGGTATAAATAATGATTTCCTTTTTATACTTTTTAGCCCAGAGTATGAATGAGCTGATGTTACTTGCATAAAATGGTTTTAATCTCCCCAATTCCACTAGTCTTTTTTCTAATTTAAAACTTCCTTTTAGCCCTATTAAATTTATGAAAGTACAAGGTCCACATGGCCCGATTATCTCCTTCTTTCTGTGTTTATGGGTTGTACGTGTAGAGGTGATATAGCAAGACTCTTTCATAGTTAGTCTAGTAAAGAGGATTATAAAAAGCTTTTTAGTTAGTCGTTTACAAAGGTTTTTAAATGCTACTTTATAGTAGTTACTATGGAAAAATATAGTAGCGCAAAGGATGAACTTAGGGAGTACATGGGTAGGATTTGTCCACGAGATAGTGCCCAAAGTGTTCATATGACTCGCGATGAAGAACGAGCAGAGACAGTAAAGGCAAAGAATGGAGACATGGAGGCGTGGGGAAGATTAATACAGGCTAATATTGGTATAATTGTTAACGAGATATGTAAATTTGAGTTAGATGCAAAGATAAAACGTGTTTCTTTATGCGATGTGGCGGGTGATTTCTTGTTAGATGCTCAAAAAAGATTTATGCGGTATTTTGAACCTGAGAAAGGATATCGTTTTAGTACGTTCGTTTTTCAACAAAAGATTATTTATCCAGATATTCGTGAATCAATAAAAAAATGTGCTTCTGGCGGATTGACTCATGTTTCTCCAACTGGTGCGTTGCTATTATCTCTTCCTCAGGAAGGTGATGATGAGTCAGATATTGATTACATGTCTGGAGCAACAGCAAGTTATCACGAAATGGCTACTTTATATCGGGATTTACCAACTACTGTCGATTTTGCTGAACAAAGAATGGATTATTCTGATTTACATAAACTTGTTGATGGTTTATCAGAAAGAGAGGCTTTTGTTGTTCGGAGACATTATTTTGAAGAAGCTACATTTGAAGAGATTGGAAAGGACATGAAGTTAACTCGTGGCGCTGTGCATTTAATTAATAAGAGTGCGTTAAAACGATTGAAAACGAGAAGTATGAAAGATATTAATCTTGAAGCGAGGCTCGGAGGAAACAAATCCTAACATGGGGTCTGATTATGTTCAATTAAGGGAACTAAATGAATATTTAACTCATATTAGTCGTGGGGATCGTTCGACTTTCACCGCAGAACAAGAACGGGCAGAATTTGAAAAAGCTAAGCAAGGAGATTTAAAAGCAGAAGGTGAATTAATTAGAGCTAATCTTGGGTTACTTCAAAAAACATTATGCAAGTATGCTTATGCGGCTACTCGCGCCAACGTATCTTTATGTGATCTTGCGAGTGATATTTTATATCGAGTTGTTAAATCTAGATTTGCTAGATATGATCCAAGTTTTAATAAACGTATTGGTGGTTTTTTGTTTGATGACAGTTTTCTTGCACCTAGGATAAAGCGAGCGATACATGAACATTCTGCACACGGAATGAGGTGGTCTCCAATGCATAAAAATGTTTCTTACTTACCTCTTCCTCCCGAAGGGAGTGGGGAGCAGGACAAATTGGAGTATACTGCGGAAGAAACTGCTAGTTATAGATGCGTTGCTAAAATACAAAAAACTAAACCTAACATTTCTGATTTTTGTATGCAAAGCGAAGATGCACAGTTAGTTAAATCTCTTCTTTCAGATTTGGCTCCTCGTGAAAGAGAAGTTATTGAGGGTCTTTACTTTCAAGGATTAGATTCTATCGCAGTTGGTGCGAGTTTGAAATTATCCGGGTCAAGAGTAAGGCAAATTCGTGACGATGTTTTGGCTCAATTGAGAGATCGTTTAATCAGCGATGTGGCTCTCGAGGGGCGACTAAAACACAATGGCGTTCGATGATAGATATTTATTTGTTTGTGTAGGGAATGTTGACAGAAGTGTTGCTGGAGAAATTATTCTTAGAGAGTTACTGGAAAAAGATGGTTTTGATGTAGGAAAATTAAATGAAAGAAGAGGTCATGATTTTTACGTTGGTTCTGCAGGAATTGAAGTTTCGGAGGCGAACAAACCTCAGTCTATTCAGTTGACAAAAGAAATGACGCGAAGGGTTGGGAGAATATTTTCTGTAGAAGATTTTGTAACAAACGGGTTGATTAATAATTATAGTGTTCCTACAAGAAAAATATTTCAGTTAAATATTGAAGATGGTCGTAGTCTTCTCATTGAAGAAGAAGCACAAAGTCTTTATGATGAATTTAGAAGAAAGCTTGCGGATTATTTGTCGAGAAAATAGTTGATTTTAAAAAGAGCTTCTTTCTTTGTGAATGATGGTTGAAAAGAAGTATACTTTTTTAGAGAGTACTACTAGCTTTTGTTCTGAATGTTTAAAGTTGGTTGATTCAAAAATTGTATCTAAAGACGGAAAGGTGTTTGTACAAAAGTTTTGCATTGAACATGGCGAGCAAACTGAGTTGCTGGAAGAGGATTTAGATTACCATTTGTCTAAGGCAAAATATGAAAAACCAGGGAATGCTTTTGTTTCTCAAACACCGATAAAACTTGGATGCCCGTTTGATTGTGGTTTATGTAATTCTCATGAACAACATACTTGTAATGGCTTAATTGAAGTTACAGACAGTTGTGATTTATGTTGTCCAACTTGCTATGCAAATTCTGGAAAAGGTAAATTTATGAGTTTAAGTACTACCGAGAAAATTATGGATTTCTTCCAGAAAGTTGAGAATAATCAGGCTGAAATTCTACAAATTAGTGGGGGTGAACCTACTACTCATCCAGATATTTTAAAAATTATAGAACTCGCGAAAAGCAAAAATTTTAGATATGTGATGTTAAATACAAATGGACTACGGATTGCAAAAGATGAAAAATTTG
>JBAXEZ010000014.1:0-18533 GCA_037140195.1 archaeon | reverse complement strand
TTAACAAATCTGTCTAATAATACTTTCGGGTCTTCAATTTTAGTATATCCTTTCTCTGCAAGCACTGGATAAACTTTATCTCTAGTTTCTAAAAGTTTTTTCATCTCTTCTCCTTTTATTCTTCCTTCTTCAGATTCATATTCGACGATTAAATGATATTTGAAAGGTAATCCAACCATTTCAGAAACTCGTTTATCTAAAAATTCAATCATAGAAACATTTTGATTTCTTTTTAAGTCTCTAGCTACCTCTGCAATTCGGTCAATATAATCTCCTGAGATTAAATCCGCAGTGTGTTGCGTCTGTTTATACATTACTCGTAAACTAGCTCTAGAAATAACCCCCGTAATCCCTTCCATCCCAGTATAATCCGAAAGTTCAGTCTGTGCTTTTCTCTCAGTTTCTCCTCGGGAATTAACAATTTCTAGCCAGTTAATCCATTCAGAAGTTTTCCCATATTTTATAGCTCTAGAACCTACGGCATTGGTTGCAATCATCCCTCCAAGTGTACAAATTCCATGAGAAGAAGGGTTCACCGGAAACTCAAGTCCGAATTTAGCTAAATAGTCATTTAAGTCATCCAAGATAACTCCTGGTTCGACTTCTATAGTTTTTCTGTTTTCATCTAAATTACTAATCTTGTCCATTAATGATAAATCCAAAACAACTTCGTTTTGAGGAACAGCTCCGCCAGCAAGTCCACTTCCTCCACCACGAATACAAATCTTAGGGTTACTTCTAACATACATTTTCAATTCTTGCATATTTGTCGGTTGTAATACACTAGTTGCCTTTCCAGGAATCTGTGATGCATCTGTTTCATAAACTATTTTTTCTGAGTTCATATTTTTACTCCTGCAATAACCATCATAATTTTATTGCCTTCCTTTTCTTTAAACGAATCTATTTTTTTAAATTTTAAGCCTACTGAATCCAAATCTTTTATTATCTCTTTCTTTGATTTGCAGAAGTCTTTCTGAACAGTATAAACGAAAACAGCACTATCCTCTTTCATTACTCTCTTAACCTCTTTAAGTACGCTGGACCAAATTTTCTCATCAGACAATCCGGTTCGTCTGGCTAGAACTATGTCTTGAGAACTATTTTTTATAGAAAGTTTATTGGCACTCGAGGTGATAATCTTCACATTTTTCAAATTTAGCTTTTTAGAAATTTCATTAGCTTTTTTATTCATTTTAGAGGATAAATCTACGCATATTATCTCTCCATTACTCAAAATATTCGTTGCAATAAACATCTCAAAAACGCCAATTCCGGAAGCGAGACTTAATATCTTTGCATCATTTTTGATATTTATATTTTTTAATAGCGAATAAATTTCATCTCCTTTATTCTCATAGGCAACTATCTTTTCCCAAAAATTAGAAAGTTCATTATCATACAAATGTCTGACTTCTTCATTGCTGGAAAATTTATTTTTAGAAGCTTCGTTCAATTCATTCATTCGATTAATAATGGTGTGCATATTATTTTTATTGGGGCTTTTTCCAATTGCTTTAACTAAAAATCTTTTGTAATTCTCTTGTATTTTCATCTTATCTCCACATAGGCAAATATGGGATAATGATCCGAAGCCATATCTGCTAATTTATTTTTTACTATTCCAGATTTTAAAACTCTAATTGTTTTTGAACAGAAAATATAATCAATTCTCATTCCAGTTTTATTATCATTAACATTATATCTCTTAGTAGGAATAGTACTCGAATAAACATTGTTACAAACATAATAACTGTCTATGAGTCCAGTAGAAATAACTTTCTTCAACGTTGCACAGCTAAGGATGTCTCTAGCATTTTCTGCAGCTTTTTCTTTACTTCCATTAAGAGCAGTAAATTCCTTTGTTAAAACATCAACTTTATATCGATCTTTAGGAGACAAAGCATTAAAATCACCAATAATAATATACGGTTCTTCCTTTTTGTCCAATATCTTTCCAACCCACTCTGCCTTTTCAATTTCTTTAGTTAATGGATGCGGATGAATAACATCAATATTTATCTTTTTACCTTCAATAACAAACCAAGTTTTAAGATAAGTCATATCTTTTTCAGAAAAGTTGTTTATACCCATCGGAAATCTAGACAAGATAACCTCTCCTTTTCTAGAAGTCTCATCTGGTTTAGAATAATAAACGTACGGAAAATTAAACTCTTTTTGATAATCAACCGTTTTTATTTTAGGCCCCTTAATTTTACAAAGAGGATTAAAATCTCCTTCTCCAATAAAAAGTATATCGGGATTCATAACAGAAATTACCATTCTTGCAGCTTCAAGTCGTCTAGGTTCAAACGTAAAAGAGCCATCCGGTTTTTTATTATGGAATCCCCTCAATACATTATACCACCCTACTTTAATTTTCATAGTTTCATCTCCACAGGTTTTCTGTTTTTAAAAATAAAAATACTTTTGTATCCTACTCGTCTTGCTAGTTCATATGCCTTATCCAGATGAATATTGTCTTTAGTTCTGTGAAAATCAGTTCCGATTGTAATAGGGATATTTCTTTTCTTGGCCGCTAATACAATCCACTCACTAGGATACTGTTTTTCTTCACCATTCACAATAATTCCTTTAGTATTAATCTCCAAACACATTTTAGAATCTTTCAAAACATCCAATGTTTTCAAAACTTCTTTTCGGTACCAATCATCCTCTTCGGAAAATAACCAGTCATCCTGGTTTCTGAATTTAATAACATCCAAATGACCAACAGTATCAAAAAAACCAGATTTAATCATGTCTCTCATTTGTCCATAGTACTCTTTTACGAACTCTTTTTTACCACCAAGCGCGTCAATCATTCTTTGCAGCTTTTCGTGACTCCATATCCCAATAAACTCGCCCTTATTTATAAGCAATCCGTGCACAGATCCAATAACATGGTCGTACTTTCGCTTTTTAGCTTCCTTTTCGCACCAGGTAGAATATCCTTTAATCCAGTCTAATTCCACCCCAATAGAAATATCCATTTTATCTTTATATTTTTCTTTAAGTTTCAAAATTTCCTGATAATGACTTTCTGGATAAAAATTTATTGAAGCTTTGTCTAGATTATCTGGAGTATTATAATGATCCGTAAAACACATATGTGTAATTCCACTTTCTATTGCCTCAAGTATAACTTGTTCAGGGCCAAGTGCTCCATCGCTTCCAGTACTATGCATATGATAGCTTATTTTCATCCTAGTATTCCCTCCAGGTTTCCATTCAATACAATAGGCGTGGTAGCAATAATTTCGTCCGTGTAATCCATTACGGGAGTAGGATTTAGCAGATAGATCCTTTTGTTTAGAGCCTTTGCAAAACCCATTTCAATCAGCGCATTCGCACCGACATAGCCTTCAATATTTTTCTTTTTTTCATTAACTATTAAAATTGCATCAGTTTGTTCTATTAATCTGTGATAAACTTCATATAAGTTATTTGCCAGCTTATTTTCAACCGCTCTCTGATGCATTTCCTCTCGAGTCGCGCACCCTACATATTCTTCGGTAAACTCTGGCAACCTAACTTCTATTCCTTTCTCCTTCAATTTAACACCAATACTCTTCATCTCTGGCGCAAAACTCATACTACCTAATATTAATAATTTCATGTTAATCTCCTCAAAACCCAGGTTGAAAATTCAACAACAGTTTCATCAGCAGTTTTTAAATTAGCAGTACATAACCCACAAGGTGTCAAAACAAACTGAGCATCCGCAGGTTTTTCATTCATTCTTTTTCTAGCAATCTTCTTCGCAAGCTCTGGATAATTGGCTCTCATTCCGCCACCCGCACCGCAACATAACGATTTTTCTTTATTATGAGTCATTTCCTTTAGCTCTCCGCCAAGTAGCTTAATAATCTCCCTAGGTTCCTCATAAATTCCAGAGTACCTGCCCAAATGACATGGGTCATGATAAGAAACAACTTCTTTCCCAGAATACTGCTTAAGCCGCCGATTTCTCAGTTCCCGAGCAATAGTCTGCGTTGCATGCTCAACTTCGATGTTCCAATCCCTTAAAAGTTTTGGATACTCATTTTTAAACATATTATAACATCCAGCACAAGGAGTAATTATTTTGATGATATTCTGTTTTTTGAACAAATCATGATTTTTTTTAGCTAATTCTTTAGAATCCTTCCGATATCCGGCATTCATAACCGGACTTCCGCAACAGACTTCATTATTTGGCAACATCACAAAATCAATGCCTAGGATATTGAATATTTTCTTATAGTTCTCCTGCTCTGTAGTCATTACGTTCTTTAACATACATCCGGGATAATACAACGTCTGTGCATTCATTCCTTTTAAAATATCGAAGATTTTTGCCACTTTACAAAACTCTCCTAGCTTTTGTTTTATTAACAGAGAGTTTGTAAGGCAAAAAATGCGAAGCATTGACTGCCGCTAACGGACAATTTTCTTCGAACGCATGTTCGAAAATATTGAAAATTAGTCCTTCGCTTGCAAAACTCCTAGCTTCTATTATAGTCATAACATTATATAAATTAGAGCTTTAAATCATTTTTGGTGAAGAAAAAGTTAAGAAAATCCTATAAATAAGTTAAACGCACCACGGGAGATAAGTTCTATAGCCATTGCAGTCAAAAATAATCCCATAATCTTAGCACTAATTTCAATAACTCTTACATTTATCCGCTTAATTCCATAGGAGAATAAGATAAATACAATACCTACCAGTATAAATGCTAATAAAATGTTTGCAAGAAGGACCGGTCTTCCAATTTCAATTGACTTAATTATAATAAATGAAATAGTTGCAGGCCCTGTCAAAAGAGGCGTAGCTAATATAGAAATTAAACTGTCTACTTTACCTACATTTTCTTTTTCTTCTCTATTTCTAATAGTATCTAAACCTAGTAAAAGCAAACAAATACCTCCTGCGATTCTAAATGAGTCAATAGTTATACCGAAAAAACCAAATAAACTAGAACCTATAAAACAAATAATAATTGCAATGACTAGGGCGAGAATTGATGCAGTAACTGCAATTTTTCTAACGTTCATTTTATTCTGATAAGCATTAAACAGAACAGGAAAGGATGAAAAGGGATTTATCAATACAAATAATTGCGCAATTATAGCAACATCTATCAACCCCATAATTTATTTAAGATATTCCGTTTTTTAAATACTTGTATATGCTAAAATATTTAAATAGATAAAAATATCTAGTCAGATGGAAAGAAGAGCTTTTGGTTTTGGATTAGTTATAATTGGAACAAGTGTAATTTGTTCACAATCTGTCTCTTCAGTTACGGGATTTGTAGTTAATTCTGGTCTCAGCGAGGCTTTTAGTTGGTTAAAAATGTTCGGCCTAGGAATAATAGTAGGGGGCGTATTTTTAATGAGTCACAAAGAGACTTTAGAAAAATTATTGGGCGCAGACGCAGAACCTATGAAAGAAGAAATAAAGGAGTTGGTTGTAGGTAAAAAAGGAAAGCCTTCTGAAGAAAGAAAAAAGATCTATGATGAAATCTATCAGATTGTAAATGGAGAATATCCTGGCGGTAGACCTCACCTTTCCAGAGTTACTCATAAGCTCGGATTAAACGGAACTCCAATAATGACTCGGGATGCACATTACCTAAATGATGTGATGCACTATACTGGGCCCGGAATCTATCGACACGTGTTTGATAAAACAGAAGAACATTATCTAGGAATAGCTAAACACGTAGCCAAAGGTGAAGATTTAAAATGGGTATATCGGCTAACCAAACCCGTAAAAGTTAAAAAATAAAAAATTACTGCTTCTCAGTATCACGATTGTTCAAAGAATTATAAAGTATTTTCTCAACAAAATAAAGATATTCTGAAGCTAGCTCATACGTTAATCCCGCAATATTATGGGCTGGCATTACTTTGTTTACCAATCTAGTAATTACATGGCCTCTGTTTGGAGTATTTTCTAAAACAGCGTGGCTATGTCCATGTTCTGTCGCATTTCTAATTGGAGAAACTACAGATTGAGTCATATCATTTAAGCATTTCAAATCTTCCAAGCAATAATCCAAACTACCGGACTCTCTTACTTGAGCAATCTTTTTTAGACTAAATTCATCCCCCGCAGCGGAAGTAAATTCTCTTTCAGATTCAGAAATTCTTTTATGTCTTCTTTCTATTTCTTCTTCTGGAGAATAGTTAGCCTGAAGAAATCTATTCACATTATCGTATAAACATTTAGCTGAGCTAAAGGCCGTTGCTGCATTATTAGCAACAGATGAAGCTATCCTTTTTCTGAAAGGAGATAAAAATGTTGGCAATAATGTATAAGCTGTATCAGCTACTAAAATTTTTCCAGTAGCTCGAACCAATCTAGTTGCTTCAGCTTCAATTCCTTCTAAAAAATAATCAGTGTATTTTCTCCTTGTTTCACTAGCTGTTGACTGAGATTTTACTCTATCAATTGTTTTTCCTAGTATCATAAGCTGTATAGTTCTGTCCATAGAATACTAAACTACGGCTGGTTTTTAAATCTTCCTATTTGTAACTACTACAAAGATACAATAAAAGCAAGAATTTATAAAGCAACTAGTTAGAGAAATACGATGGTAGAACAACATATTAAAATGAGAGGACATCACGTAGAACATCTAGCTGAGACGCTATACATAGACAGAATTTATGGACATCCGCAGAAAAAACCCTCTCTCCAAGAAGAAGATACTGGTGAGTTTAGTATTAAAAAAATTATGGCTCGCGAGGAGTATTATTCTTTCATAAACGGAGAAGTAAGAGAACTAGAAGAAATAATTTTATTAAGTCCAGAGTCAGGAATAGATCTTCCAATACAAATTGTTTTAGGCGAAGACTCCTTTTGCAACATGTGCCCAAGATATGGAACTTGTATATAGGGAAGTACTTCTGTAAACGACCAAGGAGATATGCGAGCAATGCAGGCATTCGGTTTGGAAAGAGAAAAGATCTACACTGCAAAAGAAATATTAGAAAAAATAACTACTTGGCAAGTAGAACACAAAATTCCAAGCCCTAGACAGGATTATGTGAAAAGATACAATCGTTAAACATAATAGTAAAGCATTTAAACCATCCAATAAGTAAAACCAAATGGAAATGGAAGAAAATCCAGTCGAAGCAAAAGTAATAGAAACCCCGGTAGATTACTATACGCGAAGAGTTCAAGAATTATTCGATTCCCGGTATGATCATCAAGATGTTTGGGTAGCTAGAGGTGAAGTAAGTTCTATCCTTGATGAATTAAAAACTAATCACAATTACAAAAAGCTGTCTATTGAACACGAAATGAATTGCCCTTCAATTCATTTAGCGGGAGGAGCAGGAGTACCCAAATTTTTAGAACACATGAGCGTCAAAACAAAGGATGTCTCAAGACATCTGTTTATCACAGATGATCCTTTCGATGCACGTCTTAGGGACATAGGAATTGGCTACACAGGTAGTTCCGAAAGAGGAAAGATTAAACATTGGGCACGAATTCCCTCTACTGTTTATTTTCCAGAATTTCCCCGGGGAAAAGATATTGAAAGAATAGTAATTGAAACTGTTAGACCCAGCGAAAGCAAAACAACAATAGCACCTTACACTTGGTGCTAAAGACGGATAAAAATTATTAATTTTTTTCACTAAACATCCCAATTTCTCTCTTTATCTTTTTCGAATCTGCGGATTTTTCTCGAGTTTTAAATAAAGTAATAGCCCCAGATGCAAAACAAATACCCTCATATGCGCTAAAGAATGTTGAAAGTCCTATGTTATTCCCAGTTTCTTCGTGTACAACCAACGCAACACTTAAAATAACTCCGGAGAGAATTAATATCGCCCCCAATATTTGTCCTATATTCATAAATTAATCAATTTAATTAAATATTTAAAACTATTGTTTGTATAAACTTTATGGGTGCTAAAAGAAGTGTGCAGCGTATTCCAAATACTGTAATCTTGATATGCCCGCACTGTAAAAAAGGTACTACTGCTAAAGTTTCAATTGAATCTTCTCCTCAAAAATATACTTGTCCAAAGTGTAAACAAGAAGTTAGAACTCCAATGACTAGTTGTTGTGTTATCTGCGCTTTCTCTAAATCTGGCACAAAATGCCCTCGCGAATTATATATGAAGGCACGAGTAAAAGGGTGGGAAATAAGATAATTATTTCTTATATTTTATCATTAAATATGCAATTATGGAAGGGATTCCAAGTAGTGCAGAAATAATAATTACTTTTAAGGCACCAAATTTGTCAATTAAAAGCCCTCCAATTGGTAAGGCAATAATTCCTGCCAAACTATAAACCATGGACTGGGTAGAGAGTATTGTCGCTCTCATATTAGTAGGAATAAACTTTTGCATAAATGGTCTTTCTACGGGATGTTTCATAGCATAGAACAACAAAGAAAATAGAATTATTGGAATTGCAACAAAATAATTATTAGCAAAATAAATCAGAAGTAGAATAATTGAACCAATAGCTGTTGCGAAAATTAAAAATGAAAGTTCTTTTTTCTTTCCTTTGAAAAAGTTAGCAGTCAGAGGAGCAATTGCTGAAACTAATGAAATTGCTGAAAAGAAATACCCAAAGGCGTAATCTGGAAAACCTAAATTTTTTAGATAGGGAGTAAATGCAATGGTCTCAGAGAATGTAACTGCAATTATCATAAAAAACCCTGCTAAGAATATCCAAAATAAAACATTATGCTTTGCAGAATACTTAACTGACTGAACGGATTGATTCCAAATTTCTTTAAATCCATTTTTGTGCTCTTTTTTTGGAGTATAAACTTCTTCAATTTTTAAAAGAAATAAAATAAAAGCAAGCCAAGAAAGACCTCCTAAAACCCAAATAGAGTTTAAACCTAATTTTGCAACGGTTATAGCTCCAAAAATACCTGAGAGAATAAAACCTATAGAGCTAAACAACTGACTATGTGAATAAAATCCTTTCAATATTTTTTTATTTTTGTTCATAATCAAATCATATATCCAAGATTCGGTCGCCCCACTATACAACGTTCCCACAGCCCCTAGTAAGAAGAATAAAATAACTAAAGAATAATAATCATTAAATAAAAAAATTGCAAAAAGTATAACTGCTTCTAGAAACGAACCTAAAATAACAGAAAACTTTCGCCCATACTTATCAGCAATTGCACCCGTTGGAATTTCGAATAAAATAGTTCCCAATGGCAAAATCGCCATTAAAATGCCTATCTTTGTAAGTGAGAACCCTAGGCTCAGTAAATAAATAACTGTAAATGCAGGGATAAAATAAAATGTGCAGGTTATAAGATTACCGAAGTAATATGGCCAAAGTAATTTTAGTTCATCTTTTTCAAAAAAGCTCATCTTATTACCTCAATCTTCTTTCCATCAAAAAGAATCTTACCTTTATACTTGTTTTTGAGAATTTTTTTTACATCTGCAGGTATTCTTCCACTTATATAAAATCCTAAAAAATAAGGCGATTTTACTAAGTCAACTTCATTTCTAGACAATATTTCAGGGATTTTTTCTGAAAAACAAACTTTCTTAGAGCTTCTAACCGAATAAGGATAGGCAATAAATTTTTGTCGTTTTACTTTACTGGCAATACGTTTCATCTCCTTTATACCCAAGTAACTCTTCACCCACTCGAAAATTTCTTTTTCAGCTTTCCAAAAATCAAAAAAGTTTCTAGTTTCTCCTTTATATTCTTTATTT
This sequence comes from archaeon, assembly GCA_037140195.1. Lineage (GTDB taxonomy): Archaea > Nanobdellota > Nanobdellia > Pacearchaeales > GW2011-AR1 > CABMGO01. The sequence goes on along the minus strand of JBAXEZ010000014.1, from coordinate 8,822 downwards.
AAGTATTTGTCCACAACTTGGGCGCAAACAGGACTTTTTTCTGAAAGTTTATCAAAATAGGAGGGGTTTGTCTCAAATATATAATCTGCAATTTTTTTATAACATTTCCAACTCAGTGAATAGGTATGATATTCCAGTTCCTTAAGATAGTCTAAATCAAAAATGAAACTGTACTCAAAATCATATCTGCTAGCATAAACAAACCCTAAGCTATAATAAATACAATTATCTATTCCTAAAACTTTTTCCATATAAGGACATTTCTTAAAAGAAGAATGATCTGAGGGTCTTTTTATTTTACCCTCGGAAATAATTTTCTTAAAAGTTTTTAAGTCATGAGTAGAATGAACCAAAATGGGTTTGCCATATTTTTTAGTAAAAAATTTCAGTAAGCTATTTCTATGTTTTATTCCTTCTTCAATAGACCTTCTATCGCCTAGTTTAAAGACTTTCATTTTATCACCTCTATTTCCGAAGCAGGGAGTTTAGTCTTTAAATGTAAGTAAAAAACTTTACCTGTTTCAAGTTTCGTCGCATATTTGTCTTTCCAACCTTCACGGTTTATTATTTTTTTAAAATGTTTAAAACTGCCGAATGGCGATGCCCAATATTTTCCTCCGAAATGTTGAAATTTTGCACTTTGTAGACATTTAGAAGAGCGATTAACTCTAATAATGAACATGCTATATTTTTGTCTCTTCTTGCACCAGCTATAAACTCTGTCTATAATCTGAATTTGTCTTTCGTTTAAGGGATATTTTTTATTTTTGATTAATTCAGCCAATTCATACATAGTTGAAACTAGAGAACCTCCCTTCATTCCAGAATAATAGTTTTGTATTTCTTTTAATTCTGGACCAAAGAGAATACTTCTTCTCATTAAATCTGTTCTTAAAACCCTAACTAGTTTAGTGATTGGAGGAGTTTCATTATGCCAAGAATAACTAATCTTATATCCTTTTCTATGTAAATATAGAATAATACTTAGAAAACCTCTAAGATCTTTTTTTATAGGTTCAAAAGGATTCTTTTTTGGATTTAAACCATTTTTAAGAATGTCTTTCATATATTCTTTAGACATTGCACGATATAAGAATTTGCCATTAACATGGACGTCATAAAGTTCCTTAATTTTTTCTTTCATTTTCTTAAAATCTCCAGTGCTTTTTTAACTTGAAACTCCCAATTATCTGCACCATTCGTATACTCTTTAATCTTCTTAGGATCAATAAATTTTCTTTGTGGAATTTCCCCTCTTGCAGGATCGATTGTAGAAGGTTTTATTTTCTTAACTCTCGCAACTATTTTAACACCATAACTACTATTTTTCTCACCTTTCTTTGTATACTTTATATAACCCATTCTTCTAAGGTCTTGAATATCTAAATCAGCTTCTTCATCTACCTCTCGAATAAAAGTATCTTCGAAAGTTTTATCTAACTTCTCCACTCTACCGCCCAAATCTCCCCAGTGCTTGTCTCCTTTCCACTTAACAATACAAACTCTGTCTTGATCATCAAACACAAATCCGTGAACATCGTTTACGGAAGGCAAATTTTCAAAATCAACATCCCCAGACCATTCACAATCAAACACTGTTTTATTCCACTGCATAACAAACTTATAAGTTGAGACATAGGTATTTTCTAAATAGTTTAAATATTTATCAAGCCTATTGATGAAAGCAAGACGTAACTTTTTATTTTTAGATGATTTAATTCTAAATCTAAAAGCACTATGAATTACGTGCTTTTTATCTTCGATAAATCTATCCATCTCGCTCCAAGTTCTTGGAGGATTTTTACCTAAAATCTTCTGCTCAGAATATGTAAGCCAAAAAACATTTTTAACCAACTGAGAGAACCCATATTTTCCTTCTTTATTTCCCTCCAAATATAAACTGATAAACTTTCTAGTGAACTGTATTTCTCCCTCAAATGCCTCTTTAAAGGATTTAACTTGATAATTTTTAGCATTTATTTCCTTTCCATAAATTAGTTCATGAAAAGCTAAATCTCTTAAGAACATATTTCTCCTACTATGCAGTTCACCTTTGACATTTTTTAAATCTTCCAAAGATAATGGCAACAAATCAACTGGCCAGATTTCTTTCCTATGATCATCTCTCAATATCTTTAATTTGTTTAAAGTAGCTTGGTCTTTAACAATTGGAACTAAATCCACATCGCTATTTTCATTCATATCTCGAGCAACAAAGCTCCCCTTTATATAAACAGAAATTATTTTTTCTTTAGGAAAGTTTTCAAATAAAAACTTAATAGATTTCTTTACGGCACCAATCGCTTTCTTTTCTGTTTCACTTTTATTTTTCCAGGAATCAAAGAAATATTTCCTTTTATCTTCAAAGGCTTTCATTAGGTAAATACCCGCCCTTTTGTAAGTTCCACAGCTTCTTGTATTCTCCTGGCTTAGAAATTAGTTCGTTATGTTTGCCCATCTGAACAATCTTTCCTTCCTTCATTACTACGATAATATCTGCATTCATAATAGTAGAAAGTCTATGTGCAATAACAATAGATGTTCTTCCTTCCATCAATCTCTGCAGATCTCTCTGTATTTCGTGCTCTGTTTCAGAGTCTAAAGCAGAAGTTGCCTCATCTAAAACTAAGATCTTCTTATTCGCCAAGATTGCTCTAGCAATAGAAACTCTTTGTTTTTCTCCACCCGATAGCTTAACTCCTCTTTCTCCAACAATAGTGTTCTCTTTATTAGGGAATCTCTCAATAACTTTGTCTAACTGAGCGAACTTAATCGCCTGCATCACCTGTTCTCTATTTGCATTAGGATTTGAAAATTGAATATTGTGATAAACAGTATCATCAAACAAAATACATTCCTGAGGAACTATAGCCATTTCACTTCTCAAAGATTCATGCTTTACATCGCGAATATCTTTTCCATCTATAGTTATACTTCCAGACTGAATATCATATAAACGATAAAGAAGTTTTACCAAAGAAGTTTTACCGCAACCAGAATGTCCTACAAAAGCAACTTTCTTATTCGCGGGAATCTTCAAACTAAAGTTTTCAAAAACTTTTCTCTTTTCGTATGCAAATGTAACATCCTTAAATTCTATCTTTCCCAAGTTAATTTTCATATCTTTAGCGGTCTGTTTATCTTTAATCTCTGATTCAACCTTCCCATACTCAAATAAATCTTGGAAATCCGTTAAAGACCGATTAAAGTTTCTAATTCCATGGACAAACCCGAACATAGGGCCCATTAAAGAATAATATGTTGTGTAAATGAATGTTAAAGTTCCCAAGCTCAGATTTCCTTCCAAAAATTCTTTAAACGAAAAGTACAGCAGAGCAGCAGTTCCAAGCCCTAAAATAAGACTCTGACCTGCACTAACAATTCTCCAATGGTCCCAGCTCTTTAAAGTTGCTTGTCTAGTTTCTTTAGCAAGATTAAGATATCTTTTTTGTATCCAATACTCTTTTCCGAAGTATTTTATAGAATCAACATTGGTAAAGATATCTGCTATATTTCCCTTTTCAATATCTTCTGCTTTGTTAGCGAGTAAATTATCCTTATTAGCAACTTTCTGGAAACTAATTGTAAACACCAGAAATACTACCATAATAACTGAAACAATTAATGCAGACATTTTATCTAAATATAGAAGAGAAACAGCTAATATCGAAAACTGTAAAATTAAGGGTGCAAATTCAAATAATATGGAGTCAGTCATTCTTTCAATTGCGCTTCCGCCCCGACCAAGTCTCGAAATTAAGGAACCAGTCTTATGCGTTGTGAAGAATTTATGATCTAAGGAAATTATATGAGCGAAATATTTTTCTTTAAGATTATAAATCAATCCCACTTCTAACCGATGCAATAAATGAAGTTTTACCCAATTACCGAATACACTAACAAAAATAGTCAAACCCAGAAGTACAAGCAAAAGAATTCCAAAAAGGCTAAATAAACTCTCCTTTGGAAAAGTTCCTGCAACAAACTCTGCAGATTTATCAAAGGCAATCTTTACGACATATTTATCGGCAATTTGCTTTGCCTCATGAATAAATACAAAAAATAAAGTACCTATTAATAAAAATTTAAACTTTTTTAAAAAACTAAAATAGATCTTAAGATTTTCTTTTACATGAACATCTTTTCCTTCTTCAGTTTTCACCTTATTCTCCTAATATAAGACTCCTTTCAATAAGTAGATTCCTATAAGTATCAAGACAACACCTGCAGCAAATTTCATCCATTTCTTCTCGCTGTTAGTCCATCTCTGTAAAATCTCTGGAGAAGTTCCTTTGTAAACTATCCAAGTAATAACTATTAAGGGTAAAACAAAAATTAAATTATAAATAAGTAAGTAAAACAGTCCGGATGTAAAGCTACCTGCAGACAAGATCTTCAAAACACCTAAATAAATTCCACCCGTACAGGGTAACTCAAACAAAGAAACTAATGCTCCTAAAATAATTATTGCGGCAAGTGTTCCCTTTCTTGCAGTACTTTCTAATAAAGGTTTAACACTGGTCGGTATTTTTAGAACAGATTTTTTATCCGATTTTCCAGCACGGGCAAAATCAACAAATTCTAAGATTGCAAAAATAAACACTACTGTAGCAGCAATAATAGAAATCCAAAATTGCATAGACGGAAGTGATTGAATTACTCTAAAAATTCCCAAACCAACTAAGAAATAAACCAAGAATACTACCAAAGTATAAATTAATCCATATCTCAAAGCTCGACGAGAAGAACCAGTACTTAAAAGCGAAATCATCAAGAAAATCAAAACTCCAAAAGCACACGGATTTATGGAATCAATTAATGCTCCAAAGATCAAAAACAACCAACCGACAGAATCTAATTTTCCAGTATTGCTAACATGGCTACTAAAACCAGAAGAAATAAAATTTTTCAAATTGCCCCAAAAAGAAGTTTTATTTTCTTCGGAACTGAAATCTCCTCTTGCATATTTTTCTAAGCTACTAATAATGGGTTTATCTCCCAAAAGATAATGATACTCTCCAGAATAGTTTACAATTGCGAGAGGTATCCCTGCAGGCAACTTCAAAAGATCTTTCATCTCATTATACTTTTCCTGACCCTTAACGTCCCAATAAACCTCATACTTAACTAAATTAACTCCCGACATGTTTCCCACCTTCTCTAAAACACCAGAATCAGCAACAATTGCACAATGTGGGCATCCAATTCCATGAAAATACAGCACATCTGTCTGAGCAGACACGCTATAAAGCATAAAAGCCACGCACAATAAACTCAAAATAAACACACTACTCTTCATTATATTGATATAAAAAGAGCATTTATAAAAGTTACGAGACAACTAATTACATGCCAAACATTGTAATTTTAACAGGACCACCCGGAGCTGGGAAATCTACCATAAATGAAATTCTAGCAAATAGAGTCCCTAATAGTGCTCTTGTTTCCTGCGATACTCTAAGACACATGATAAAAAATGGCTACGCAGACAGAAAAAGTAATGAATGGGAAAATCAACTTTTATTAGGACTAAAGAATACAGTCCTATTATCCAAAAGCTTTTATGATAACGGATTTAACGTGTTTCTTGACGACATTATTTGCAGTAAAGAAGGAGTAGATGATTATCTTAGCGCTTTAAAAGGATACAATCTGAAAATATTCGTCCTGCTCCCAAATAAAGAAGTGGTTGCTAAACGAGACTTAGAACGAGGGGAATTTGCAATGAAAGAAAGAGCTTTAGAACTACATAAAAAATTTGAAGAGTTTTCAAAAACAGAAAAAAGAGTTGTAGTAATAGATTCTTCAAATCAAACTCCTGAAGAAACAGCACAAATAATAGAAAATGAACTGAAAATTATACCTAAATCATTTTAAACTCAACATTCTAAAAAATTTCATGGCTAGATATTCTCACTCTAAGATTTCAACCTATGAAAACTGTCCATTTCAGTATAAGTTACATTACATAGATAAGGTAAAACCAGATGCGCCAAACACAATCGAAGCGTTTATGGGAAGCATGATTCACGAAGCTTTGGAAAAACTATACAAGGACAGACAAGAAGGCAAGCATAATACTATTATTGATATAAAAATATTCTTCAAAGAAACCTGGGAAAAGAATTACACGAAAGACATTTTAATTGTTAAATACGGAATGACAGAACAAAATTATAAGCAAATGGGCTGGAATTTTCTCAAAAATTATTATGACTCAATTTTCCTTCATGATCAGTTAGACATAATCGGAATTGAAACGGAAGAAATAATGCAACTTACAGACGGAAGTGAGTGGCACATTAGAATTGACAAATTAGGAAAAGACAAAGAAGGAAACTATTACGTTTGCGATTACAAGACAAACTCGAGAATGAAAGAACAAATAGATGCAGACGAAGATAGACAGCTAGCGATGTACTCAATTTGGGTTAAAAAGAACTTCCCAGACGCAAAAGCCGTAAAACTAATCTGGCATATGCTTGCATTTAACGAAACTGTAATTTCAGAGAGAAATTCAAAGCAAGAGGAAATATTAGAGCAAGAAATTATTGAAAAAATAAAAAAAATAGAACAAGCAGAAAAAGACTGTATTTTCCCTAAAAATCCAAGCAAACTTTGTGATTATTGTTTATATAGAAAAACTTGTTGGAAATAATTAGATAATAAAATCCTTAGCCCAAAAAGACTCAATTGTCTGAGCTACCCTTTCTTGCATTTTCTTATAGATCTTATCTGGAACTCCAATATTTGGAAAAGAATACAAATCAGTTATGCTTTCTAGCTTTGGTTGCTCTCTTGATTGCATTAACGGAATAACTGCAAGCATCCAAGGGGTTTTATGCGGCGGATTTTTCAAAGCAACTTCTCTAATTCCTTCATAATCGTGCATTCCGCCCTGATATCCCCGGTTCTCTAATAATGAGCAATCTGAATCTATAGCTCCTAAAATCATATCAGTGAAATTTGCCTCATAAATACACAGCTTTGGATCTTTCTTGTCAGGTTCATTCCACATTAAATGATGATGCTGTTGTCTATGCAAATCTAATGCTGGTTTAATGTATGTCAAAAAGTCAGGTTTTGGATCTCGAGATCCTAAGGCAAGTCTTCTTGCAACATCCCGTTCAAATTTATTACCAACACCAACTAAATCATGAGGTCTCTCAGGATCGTCAGAAACAATTTTTAATTGATCTAGAAAATATTCTACATGCATAGAATGTCGCAGTGTTTGCAACAGCCAATTTCTCAATTCATCCGTTGTTGGTTGCATTTCTTCCGTCATCTTTATCCTAAATCACCAGAACTCTTTTCAAAAAGGTTAAAACAAGGATTATTTAAAAGGATATATGTACTCGAAAATACTATAAAAGTAAAGTAAATATAACTTTAAATAGTTAAATTCTCCCCGTAAACTCGATTAAAATGATAGCAGACAACCCAGGTAATGAGAATTCACAAGTTGTGATAAAGAACGGTAGAAAAGAAATCTCCCCTTACATTGCTGCGAGAAGTATAATTCATCCACCGGATAACGGAGATATTTATGATGCTATTTCTCATAGAAACTTTTATTGCGGCGGAAATGGATATATTGCAAGATTTGAAACCGAACTAAGACAAATCGCGAAATCAATGAAAAACGAGCCAAATAACAGAACTAAAAATGAAGGTCTAACATTAGAAAAAAGAATACTTGAACTAAAAAGAAGGCAGCCCTTTATCGTTAATGGTGGGGGAAATATGGCCTCCGTTTCAGACCATAGCGAAGTTGTTGAAATGTGGAAAAAAGAAGAACGGAAGTATCAGTTACAAATGAAAGCGACTTTCTATGAAAGAACTATTGTAAAAGTTGCGGCGGCGGCCATTATAGGATTTGCGGGATATAAATACGGATTGCCCTACTTAACTCCCTTTGTTGATAATTTTCGAGGAATTAGTCAAGGTATTGAAAAACTTGAGAAAAGAGACGATTTGACTAAGTATGGTCTTATTTCACTCTGAGTTGTTATCTCTTTGCAAGTTGTGATTGAATCGAACATGACTAGTTTAGCATTAGGTAGCATTTCAGCTAGTTTGAAAACTATTTTTCTTCTTTCGTGGATATATTGTTCAAATCCTGTTTGTCCAAGATAATGCTGAGGATGCGTCTCGCCCCATATATCCTCCACATAGCTTAAATATCTAGAATAACATAATGATATATCTTCTCGGGGCACAGTATGGCCTGCCCTGATTAACCCGAAGAATTTCTTAGGAGTTTGGTATTCGAAAAAATCGTTTATTGTTTGAAATTGAAATATACCATATCCTCTTTGCGATAGCTTACCTACTAAGAGCGAGCCTAGAATTCCACTTGCATGAGTGTCTATGACAACTGCACTTTTTTCCATTTTATTATTTCCACATAGCAATATTTAAAAACCAAGAACAACTTCTAGTGGTTGTAAAAACCAATGGAAGACAAACTAAAAAAGCTAGGATTAACTGATTATGAAACTAAAGCTTATCTTGCTCTAATTAGCTCAGGCTCAGTGGGAGGAAATAAGCTTAGCGAAGTTAGTAAAGTTCCCCAAGGTAAAATTTATCTTATTCTTTCAAAACTGATTGAAAAAGGATTAGTTTCACAAGTTAATTCAAAACCTAAAATATTCAAGGCGATTGATCCAGAAATTTCTCTTAAAGCTCTAATTAATGAACAAAAAAATAATTTAGATGAAATTGCACAATCTGTTTCTGCAGGAATAAAGGAAATTAAAAAACTAGAATTAAATAAGCAAGAAACAGATGAAAAAATCACAATTTTAAGAGGGAAAAAG
>JBAXEZ010000013.1:0-19516 GCA_037140195.1 archaeon | reverse complement strand
GTATGTCACTTATAAGTAATAACAAATAGATACATTTAAATACTTCCGCCCATTAGCTAATTTATGGAAAACAAATCAAACAAAGAAAGAATACAAAAAAATATGATAGTCATTGTAACAGGAATGTTAATTGTGACTATTGCTCTTTTGATAACTCTTATTTTTCAATTATCAATTGTTCCGGCCATAGTACTATGTTGGATATTGACTACCCTTTTTGCAATATGGGGTATTTTAGTTGTTGATCCTAAAGTAAGTATTAATCCAGTTCAGATAGTAGAACGAGAAGTAGTAAAAGAAGTTCCGGTAGAAAAGAAGATATTTATTGATCGCCCAGTAATCGTAGAAAAGGATGTATACATTGACAGACCTGTAATAACTGAGAAAGAAGTAATAAGAGAAGTACCCGTAGAAGTTGAAAGAATCATTTACAAAACAGTACAGGCTCCACACAGAAATCTAAATATTCCCAAATACGAATTTGTCGGATCAACTCAAGCAGAAACCTATCACAAAAGAACATGCAGGTTTAGTAAACTAATCAAGAATAAATACAAATTACACAGTAACTATGCTCATACCTTCAAGATCAGAAATTTCAAAGCTTGTAAGGCATGTATCAATATGAAAAAGAAAGCTTAATTTAGAAATTTTTCTTTATCTTCTTCCGTCATAAATCCTTCTTCAACTAAAAATTGTAAAAACGGAATAACTTTCACATTTTTCTTTGCTTCTACTAGCTCAATATCAATCAAATCTTCATCAGAAAGCGTTTTCATTATCTCGTCAAACTGACTCAATATTTTGTCTCTAGCAAAAGAACTTTTCATAATTTCTTTATCAAACGTTTTAGAATATTCCTTCAAAATCTTCTTTTTAGGCAATTCGTATGCTTCCTTCTCTTCCAGTCCTAAAGAATCTCGCAGAAATGCCTTAAAATCGAAATTAGGGCAATTAGAGAAGCAACCAAGACTTGGAATTTCATCTAAAAACTCAGGATTTCTAGCAACCGGAAACGCTTGACAAACAATCGGTCTGTCTTTATGGATTGCACATTTGTTATCATTCAAGAATACGCAAGGTTCATCAACTAAAACATAACCAGTACAGAAATACTTTTTACTTTTTCTATCATAAACCAAATCAATCGGTCCAATGTTTAACTTAATATTCTTAGATGCAGCTAATTTCTTTATTTTCTCAACTTCCCACTCAAATAATGGCAATCCTTTAGAATTGCTTCCTTCATCAGAAATATGCTTGCAACATTCACCACAACAGATACATTTGAATTTTAACCCCATCTCCATCTAGGCTTCTCGCCTTTCTTATAACAAATCCAAATTAAAATTCCTGTAAAAATAAAGATAAAAATCAAATTTTTTAGCCATTCATGATCATCTATTCTCACAACTGTCAGTGTAAAAAGTACGACCCAAACAAGCAAAGTTATCCAACCTTCCCAACTGCAAGGATACCATCCCCAACCATAATGCTTTGCCCTAAACCATAGCTTTTTCATAAAAACAAGAAGATAAATTGACTTAAAAATCTATTTAATTGACTACCATTATCCTTAAAAGCTGTAGTAACTATAAAATTAAATCAAGATGGAAAACGAAAATAGACCTAAAAAAACTTGGTTTGATAGGAGTCCCTTCAATTTAGCAAAACTTAATTATTACCATACAAGAAATTTTCCAAAATCTGTTTCTCTAGATTCTTTTTTTCAAAAAGTTGTAAGAGAATATTCTCCAACGGCGGGAGAGGTAAAGTTACGTTCTCCATTCGGAGGAATATATCATAATGAGTTGTATTTAATAAAAGTTAGTCCTAATTATTTTGAAGTATTATCCGAACGAGAGGGAGAAGCTATAGTAAGCAAGCTTTCGGAACTTGCAAATCAATCAATCGAAATCAAAAAATAAAAATAAAAAATTGGTAGTAGCTTAATCGTAAGCTATTTTTATTGTCCAAAGACCTGCTAATCCTACAAGGATATAAACAATGTTCTCTAGCCAACTTATTGAACCGAGTATCAAATTAACTATGTTCCAATTTGCGGAAACAAAGCCACCAATACCAACAAGTCCCCAATTAACTGCTCCAATGATCACTAGGACCAGAACAATTATATCAAGTACACTTTTTGCCATGCATCAACCTCCTATATATCTCACTACTTAGAACTATTTAAACCATGCTATTTTTAGAATTAATCGAATATTTTCCTAGTGGATAGCTTGCGGTTTACTCTCTTGCTTAAGGTGTTTTCTAAGACAACGGAACTCAAATTCCTTCTCAGCTTCCTGCCTAGAATAAAAGTCTTTCTTTTTTTCAAACAAAAAACCCAAGAAACCTAAGGCAAAAATACTTGCCACTGCGAGTCCTCCACCGAGCGCTCTTTCTTTAAAGACTCTGCTGCCTTTATCCACATATTTTTTAACTGCCGGTTCGTTTGCCAAAAGATAATCTCTCATACAGTTTATTTCCGTTACAGAATTATCTAGTTCAGTAATTCTTTCTAAACTAATTTCCTCTAGTCTTTTAACAGCCTTAGACGTAAGAGCCTTTAAATCTGGCGAATAATAGTTAGTTTTCATTTTTCTTGCAGAACTAATTTCTCTAGGAACTAAACTAATGTTTCTAAGTGCCGTACTTGTCTCAGCGTATTTTCTTACTGCTGCAGGCTGCGAAGCTAAATAAGACCTGTCCAGACTGCCAAGATATAAATTAGTTGCCACTAAACAACAGCCAACCGCAACAGCAGAATACTGTGCAACATTTTTTAGAAGATGATACTGGCGTTCTTTTATTTTTGCTCTTGCGCATATTTTCGCGACTGCAACCGTTTGCTCTTGTATTGTGGGTGTTTCTTCTGCCATTTTATTCTATTCCCCTTTTTTCTGCCATTCTTCTTTGTCCTTTGACAACTTCTAGAGCTGCAGTAAAAAATAATTTCTTCATACCATGTTCTTGTTTTTTTGCAAAAGCGCCTGTTGCAAATAACATTGAGAGTAAAGCTCCGCCAGCTAATACACAATCAGCTCTTGTTCTCTTTTTCAACATTTGTTCACTAGCAGCCACATAACCTCTCAACCCCAGACATTCTGTTTCCAAAATAGCTTTTCGTGCATCCAAACTTGCTGCCACATTCTCTAATTTATTAGTTTGTTGTGCATACATTAAACCGACTGCATTTTCAGTTTCAGTTAGAATTGCAGAGATATTTGCATCCAAATAATTTTTAGATTTAGCTATTGGGGGGATCCTTGCTCTTCTAGCAATCGCAGCGTAAACATCACTCTGCAATGAGTCCGCTTCAACGTACTCTCGAACAATTTCTTTATCTGGAGATGCTCTTAGATAATTTGTAAGTGCATATGAAGCACTATTAGCTACTAATCCTAGTGTACACGCGAGGAAAGCACCATTAGCATACTTAAAAATTCTATTACATTTTCTCTCTTTTTTACTAGCTATTTCAATCATACTTTGTGCAAATTGTATATGTTCTTCAAAACGAGATTTGTCAAGCACCATTTTATATCCTCATATCTTTTCTTCTTTTTACATTATCGAGATTTGCTAATTCCGTTTTGCTAATCATTCTTCTATTATCCAATTTTCTTTGTTTTTGATCAACTACACATAATCCTATTCCGCCAAGTGCAATTCCTAAGAAAGAGGCTGCAAGACCCAACATATATGGACTAGTCATTTCTAGAGTAGTAACCCTATAATCGAGAATATTAGGGTCATTTGCTTCTGCATATTGCCTCATACTTTGAAAACTAGAAGCTGCATCAGTTAAGCTTTCCAACTGTTGTGCATTTGCTTCAGAAACTTTTCTTTGTGCTTTTTCTAATATCTCTGTTACTTTAGAAGAGCTTTTCTCACTCTGAGTATAAACTCTAAAAGGTGATTTCTGAATCTCTTCAATCTTCACTTGTAAATCACTATATGCTTCTCTAATTTGTGCGTATTCTCTAACCTCTTGGGGTGCATTATGTTTTCTAGATACTTTTATTCCATCGTGAATTACGGCGCAAGAAATTCCAATAGCCATGCTTCCGTATAAACAGTAGTTAACAATCTTTCGGGCAATCCCATACTTTCTAAGACTTTCTGTACTCTGAGCAATCTCCGCTTCTTTACTCGCAATTCTTGTCTCAACAGAAGTTTCTTCACCAAGAGACAGTCTGCATGTTAACCCATGCATCATAGGTGGCTGTGGTGCCACAGGGTATCCATTTTCATTTTCCATTTTATGCCGTCTTTTCTTCAGGTTTATCTTCTATGGGTTGAACTTTATTCTCTTCTTCTTTTCTTTTTCTATACAAAAGAAGTCCAAATGCCCCCATACTCGAAAGAAAAGTTGCTGCTGCAGAAACATATGTAGCGCATCTTAACGCGGAAGCAATTGAGTTTGTTTTTCCAATATATGCTAAAACTTCGGGATTCTGTTTCTCAATCTCTTGCCCTCTCATCTTTAATTTTGTTGCAATGCCGGATAAACTTGCAAACTGTTTTGTTTGTGCCGAATACATTTCATCTTGAGCTTTCACAAGTTGTGAAACAATACCTTCAGATTTGTAAGCATCTCGGTTAACATCTAATACATAGCCAGTTGTGGTTCGTGCCATTGCTTCTCTTAACTGTGTAGTAGCTGGGCCAATGTCAGAATATTCTCTAACTAATTCAGGAGCATGTCTGTCTCGATAATTTTTAAATTGAGTTTCTGCTGTACCTGTTAAAAACATAGCTAAAAGTCCTCCAATCACGACTCTTTCGCCGATATAAGCTACTCTCTGCTCAACAGTTTTCTTCTTTACAGGAATTTCAATTGGTTCGTTTGTGATAGGCGTCTGACTATCTGGGTTTCTATTAACGTGCGCTTCCGGGTTCGTCATATCTATTGTTGTTTTATCTTCCATAAAAAATACACTAAAAACCTCTTTTTAAACTTTATGCTAGTTGTAACTTTAAAATTACAACAAAACTAAAAATGCCTTAAAAAATATTTAGAATAAAAACTTTAAAATTTAATCAGCAGATCTTTGTTCAGCTAAAAAATACACTGCATTTGATTCTACTTCATGTATTTTTCCATCTTTCTCAAATACTGCGAGTGCCTGTGGTAAAGCAAATTTACCGACTACTCCGACGGTAGAGTATACAACATAATTAAACATTCTCTCTTCTCCAGAGTTCATATCTCCAATATCCCATTGTATTCTTCTATTGTTAGCATCAATCTTTGTAGGCTTAATTATTGTAGAGAACTTTTCATATATCTGAACGATTCCAGGTATTCTATCTACCAAAGAAACATTAGAAACATTTCTTCTTGCTTTAACTAGTAACTTTATTCTTAATGCAAACTGGCCAGAAGAGGTCTTAACAGGAACAACAGTCTTTACAATTTCCAATTTTGTCTGAGTATATCTTCTTATAGTAATTATAACTAACAATATTGCAATAATAATCAAGATAGGGAATAAATAATTTGTTTTTACTTTAACATTAAAGCTTTCAGCAGGGCCAAGTTTTTTGCTCCAAACGTAAGTTACATATGCTCCATTTCTGCTTGCAGAATCTGGTTCAACGCTAAATGAAGTAAATAATCTACTGATTATGTCTTTCTTAACATCAACGACAATATTTTCATTTACATTTCCATAGTTTATTTTAGAAATATCATTTGTTCTGATTAACCATCCATCAACAACATTCTTTGATTCAACTCCAACCTTTTCACCCAAATATATTCTTCCTTCTAAATTTCTTACTCCTCTGTCTGTTTGAACTTCAGCTTTTAATAAATAAGAACCTGCTTCAATTTTTTCCATTTTACTTTTTGGAACATCAATACTTATCTCAGTTTTACTATTTCCTTTTACACTGAATGTTTCATCAACGTTAAAGAATACAGAGCTAAACTTAGCATGAACATTATTCAAATCAATTCCTTCTTTATTTTGGATATAAAATGAAATCTTATTTGAATCAGGACTATTGGATTCAGAAGAAATTGTCAAAGCATCTTCAATTCTAACTACTCTAACGGACATTGTTCCTTTGTAAATTTGATTATTACCTGTGTTTCTTAATTCAACTGCAAATGCATAAGCAGCTGGACCCTGTGCAATTAATTCATTAGTTGGATAAACATCGAAAACCATGGGGTTCTTTCCGCCATTCAAATAAAAAGAAGTAGAAGGGAATACCTTTACAGCAGTTAATGTATATAACATATAGTTTCCAGGTTCAGCACCATTAATTGTTACTGGAACTTTTGCAGCTTGTGTTAATTCTGGAATAACTGCGACATCTACCGTATCCTGTGTTAACTCAAATGCAGATACGAAAGATACTAGTAAAAACAATACTGTTAATGTTAAAATACTCTTTTGCATGTTAATTTTCATTTTCCCTATTTTATAAATCTTTTTATACTTACCTTTTACCTTCTAAATTCAAAAAGGCCTTGGTATCTTCGACAAAACTTTGCGCTTTAGCCGTTAATGTGTCTTCATACTCGTCGTTTGTTGTTCTCATAATATATTTATCATAAATTCCTCTCAAAAATTTGTAAAATGGTTGTTTATCCCAAGTTTCCTCCCAATCTCTTTTAACAACTGCTTTTACAGTTAACTTTACTTCACCCTTATTTGTCTTTATTTTTTTACCATTCTCTTCTACTTCAACTTCACTCATTCCTAAAATATGCCACTTAATTTCTATTATATACTGATAGTAATCCGTTATTTTCTTTTTTGCCTTCCATTTAATCTGGACTTCCTTAGCACCACTAACCTTCTCAGTATATTCATCTTCAGAGACATTATATCCTTCATTTTTTAACCAATTAAAACAAAAATTATACAATTCTGAATAATTAAAAAATCCTTTTTGTTTTAGGTTCTGCTCAAAAACTGTTTTTTCTTCACCCATTTTTTATTCCTATATAATACCATAATTAAGGGATATATAAATGTTTTTGATGTTTTATTTATACTGCTCAATATCTTAGAAAAGTTCCATTAGCAACATTCACAATGTGTATGCAAATATGTTTCTGGTTTGGGATTAAGATATTCTTTTCGAAGCGAAGGGAGTAAGTCTCTGGGCAAATATGCACTCATAAAAGACTCGGGACTGTCTCCATGGTCAAACGGGATTTGATCAATTTCTTTATCTGAAAAAACGCCAAAGGCTAAAGCGTACGCTAAAGATTCTCTATTGCTATTCGGAAGACTATCTGCATAAGGGAATAATTCACTAGTTTGAGAAGCTAAATCATTAAAATCTTGCCTAGCTTGTTTTAGCACAGCGCTTCTCAGAGCGTTTTCAATCGCACTATCATCTATAATTCTAGCATCATAAAGAACTTTTACTATCTCTCGATTCTCCCAAGCGTATTTATTTAGCTCGGAAACATCTATCTGACTTAAATCTTGCAAAACAACATCCCTTATTTTATCTGTTAATGCCATAATCAAATCGGTCTTGGAGGATATATAAATATTTATGAGATATAGTTTATCATAATACATTCATCTTCTATAGTAGATAAATACTTATAAATAGAAAAGAGATCAAACTAATATGGCATACATACAAAGATCAAGACCTCTAAAACCGGTAGAGCCAAAAAAAGAACCTGGTTATGATTCGGTTAGTCCTGCTGAAGTTGCCCGAGATTATAATAGCTTTTATTCATATCTAGACGTAGCAAGAGGGCTCGGAGAGTTTGGTGAGAGGGATAGTCCTGCCCTAAGGAGGGATTTGAAAACAACTGCTTACCAAAGAATGGAAGGGATTGCAGAAAAATATCCTGTAGATTCTGTTTTACAAAATAAATTAGATGAGGCTGAAAGAGTTATTTGGCCGCACGGAAGAAGATAATGGCTAAACCTAAAAAACAGACCGAAGACATGCGCAGGGGAATGGCATATCAGAAAGGAATGGATACTGCCGTGAAATACTGTTCTGGAGAATTACCTCTTCTTTTAACAGATGAGGAACTGGGATGTCTTGAAATTACGTTAACAGAAATGGAAGATCAAGGAACAGCTGAAGTGACTTACTTCGGTACTGCGGATGTTTCTGGTTCGGATATTACCGATGTTCGTGTTTATGATTATATAAAAAAACTCATAACTGTTTATTCGCACCCTCGAGTTATAACACACGGAATTAAAACTATGGAACAAATGGGATTATTGGATTTTTCAAAAGCAGGAGATCAGTACGTTTCTCCCTACGAAGGACAAATGAGAAAAGTAAACTATCGGCCTAAGAGGAAAAGATGAGTAACCAAATTTCACCAGACAACACTGAAAGAGTAATGGGTAGAGATGCTCAAAGAAATAATATTTTAGCTGCTAGAGTTCTAGCTGAAACTGTAAAAACAACTTTAGGTCCTAAAGGAATGGACAAAATGTTAGTAGACAACGCAGGAAATATTACTGTTACAAACGATGGAGTTACTATTCTTTCTGAAATGGAAATTGAACATCCTGCTGCAAAGATGCTTGTTGAAATTGCAAAAACTCAAGAGTCTGAAGTTGGCGACGGAACAACGACAGCCGTCATGCTTGCAGGAAAGCTTCTAGAAAATGCTGAGAAATTATTAGATCAAAAAATTCATCCAACTACAATAACTAGGGGCTATAGACTCGCTGCAGAAAAAGCACAATTAATATTGCATGAATTAGCTGCTGAAGTTTCTAGCGAAGAAGAATTGGTTAAAATTGCTCAAACTGCTATGACTGGAAAAGGTGCAGAGCACGCAAAAGATAAACTTTCTGAATTAATCGTTAAAGCAATTAAAACAATTGTAGACAACGGAAAAGTAAATCTTGACGATATTAAAATTGAAAAGAGAAAAGGACGTTCAATTGAAGATTCAGAATTAATAGAAGGAATAGTTTTAGACAAAGAAAGAGTTTCTCAGGAAATGCCCTCTAAGATTATGAATGCAAAGATTGCTTTATTGGACTGTGCTTTAGAAATAAAAACACCAGAAAGAGAAACTAGAATTTCAATCTCTTCTCCAGAACAACTTCAGAGTTTCCTAAATCAAGAAGAAGAATTACTTTTATCGATGGTTACAAAAATAATTTCTGCAGGAGCAAATGTTGTTATCTGTCAAAAAGGAATTGATGACGTTGCGCAATTTTATTTAGCTAAAAAAGGAATTTATGCAGTAAGAAGAGTTGCAAGAACAGACATGCAAAAACTAGCAAAAGCAACTGGCGGAAAAATAATTTCTAATCTTAAAGAATTAACTGCAACTGAACTCGGTTATGCTTTAAACGTTGAAGAATACAAAGAATCAGACGATGGAATGACCTACATTACTGGTTGTAAAAATCCAAAAGCAATTACTCTTTTAATCCGTGGCGGAACAGATCATGTAATTGATGAAGTAGAAAGAGCAATTCGAGATGGCCTTGGCGATTTATCTGCAATTATTAAAGATCCAAAAGTTGTAGCTGGCGGTGGAGCAATAGAAATGGAATTATCCAAGAGATTAAAAGAATTTGCTAAAACTATCAAAGGAAGAGAACAATTTGCCGTCGAACAATTTGCCTTAGCAATGGAATTTATTCCAACAACACTAGCAGAAAATGCAGGCATGGATCCTTTAGACGTTTTAACTGAATTAAAAGTCACGCATGAATCTGGAAATAAAAATCACGGACTAAATTTGTTCAGTGGTAAAATAGAAGATACCATGTCCAGAGGAATTATCGAACCTCTTAGAGTAAAAACTCAAGCAATTTCTTCTGCAAGTGAAGTAGCAATCATGATTTTAAGAATTGACGACGTAATCGCAGCAGGAAAACCAAAACAGAAGTCTGCAAATATGAATTCTATGATGGATTACGAATAATTAAAAGTTATCAACTTCGGATAATTTTAGTCGTACTGGATTTAGGTCCTTTAATCTATCATGCAGATTATCATAATCTCCAAAAAAATGTGCAGCGCCGCCAATATAAACTAAGGTATGGTCTGCTTGGGATACCGCTTCTCGAATTTTCTGCTCGGCTCTTTCATCTCTATCGGGATGTAATGCTTTGAACACTGCCGGGTCTTTTTGTAATTCTCGAATAGAACTATTTTGATAGGCCTCATCAATTGTCCTTTGAAGTTCTGCAAAATCTGATTTTGCAATTTCCTCAATGTAATCCATTGTAATCTCTTGTGCGTCATTTATTCTGTCTCCGAAAACTTCTTGGGACATGGCCCCCATATCTTCTTTTTGATATTCATCGCAATGAGTCAAAGTAACTCTTCCGTTATTTACAGAAAATTTTGACGGAACCCATAATTCATAACCTAACATATCAAAATATTTTATCACATTTTCAGCTGCTTTTGGGCCATATTTTTCTCCAAGTGCTAATTTTAAAAATAATTTTTGACCTCTTAATTGTTCATGATCCTTTATTCTTCTCTCAAAATTCTCAACTGTCGATTCTAATCCAATCGTGTCAGGTCTAACAAATCCTAAAAACTTTTCAAGTCTTTCTGGACCCTTCAAGTCTAGGTGATGTGTACCAACTAAATATAATTTTGCCATACTAATGTTATATTTTTATTCATTTTTAAATCTTTCTAATTTGTTACTACAATAAAGATACAACAAAACGAAACATTTATAAGTTCTTTTTTCTAAAATAAATTATGGCAAATAACTATGACGTAAAAAATCTGGTGAAAGGTTATTCTACATTCGATGCTTATTTAGCTTCTGGCCAATTTGCAACTCTTTCTCCAACTCAAATGGTCGATGTCTATCAACATTTTGAAAAACTGGGTAAACTCGAGGCCGGAGTACAAAGAAGAGAGCTTGTTTTAGATCCGAGAAGATCCGTAGATGGTGAACCTATAGAAGACTTGAGTATTATTCAACCAGATGGTTCAAGAGCGTGTGCGAACTGGGAACTAGACGCAAGAGGGTTTCAGTTAGTAAGTAATTAGAGTCTATTAAATATTAGAAAATTAAATTAATTATTTTTTCTTCCGTTTCTTATCTTTCGATAAGCGAGTGCTCCGGCTCCTGCTAAAATCCAAGGCAATGGTCCAACGTAGATTTTCTGTCTAAGTTCAGAATTTCTTTGTGGGAATTTTCCTTCAAACTCTGATTCAATATTATATTTTTTAGCTAGGTCTTGAGCATAAGGTCTTTTTGTTGCGTTAAGTAATTTGATAATATCATGCTTTGCAACTAAAGTAGATTCTTGAGTCAAAGCTCTACTAAAATTTCCAACATTCAAATCATTGTATAACATTATATCACTTCTTTGATCATTGACAAGTCCCAAAACTGAATGTTGGCCAAATCCCCTATGAATCTGATCCGGTATCATTGTTTCCATATAAGCTCCATACTTAAAATACTCTTCAGCATTTTTCATATCTGCTCTTGGAGATGCCATATAAGAGTAGTTAGACGAAAAAGTAAGGTCACTTTCAGGATTGATTCCTTTTGCAATGTTCTCTAATTCAACTATTTCATCGTGAGTAGGTTTACACAAAACACTTCCAATAAGTTCATCATAAGTTATTTTAGGTTTTCCTAATAGAGTCCTAACTGCGTTTAGCAGTTTATTAGGTCTATCGATTTTACCATTTCCATTTAAGTCAAGATAATAGTGATAAACAACATCATTTCCATAACTTAAAAAGAAGTCCTGAATATCTATTCTTGCTATGTCTCCAAATTTATCTTTCAAAGTATAACCGCCGTTATTGTACTTGTCAAATAAATAGTTTCTATTCTTACCTTCGCCAAGTTTAACAGTTTTAAGTCCCATCCATGAACCTGGGAAAAGATCCCAGTGATTCTCAACTCTTAAAATATTTGATTTACCCCTATTAATTCCTAGCCATTGAGTAAATCTTTGCAGCGTTCCTGGATTTTCTCCAAGATACATTGTACTTTCTTGAGGTAAAAGTTTCAAATAACCATCTTCAAAAGTAGAATAAATTGGTTGCTTCTCCATTCTCTCAGTTATCGCGACCATTTCATCAGCTAGCTTTTCTCTTACTTTTGGATTAATTGATTCTGTTCCATCAATTCCTCTAACAGCTTTAAAAAATTGAGTAGCTAAAGCCTGATTTTCTGGACTTGCTACAAAGTCTTCAAGAATAGTTCCAGTTCTGTAAAAATCTCCAAAAAAGAATCCGAGAAGATTTCTTTTTTCAACTAATCGATTAACCATAACTCGTTTATCTTGTTCGCCATTAGCTTTTGTTTCAACAATTCCGAGTTCATTTTTACCAAGGCCGCCATCCACAGGATATTCAACGACATCAACATCAAATTGTTTTCTTCCTCTTTCAGGATCATATTTGTATACCATATACTTACTTGCGCCTTTTATTTTCGAGTTTTCTTTATCCGAATCTAACTTTGCAAATTGTTCTTTAAAATTTATACTTCCTCGCAGTCTCCAACCTGCTTGAAATCTTTCTGGTTTTTGATCTGTGGAGGCTATTCTTTTTTGTTGAGTGTTAAACATTTTATAATACTCAATATCTCCTCTTACTTCTCTATGAATCTCAGCTAAATATGAACCGACCTTACTTTCAACTCCTCCCCCTTCCTGAACTTGAGTTATCGATTCTCTGTCAGCTTTTTCTGCAGCTTTTTTTTCTTTGTTTCCTGCAATGTAAAGTGTGTGAGAAGTTCTATAAGTAACATTTCTTTCAGCAACATGTTGTCTCTTAGAAAGATGGTCGTAGGTAAGCCATCCAACTGCTAAACTTCCTACTACTGCACCAAGTGCTACGTAGGGCATTGCATGTTCCTTAAATTCTTTCTTTAATTTTCCGCCAACTGCTTTTAGTTTTCCAACTAAAGTTTTATTTGCAGGATCCTCTACGGAAACTCCGTTTACGAGCACGGGGGGTGCATTCATTCTTGACATTCTATTCTTTAGTTCTGCGATTCTATTTGCGTTTTGTTCGTCTACCATTTTGTTGTTATATTACTGGCCTCGAAGATTTCTTTCAAAGTCTCTTAGTTTTTGTTTTCTTTCTTCTTCAGCTCTTGATATTTCTAAAGTTCTAGCTTCTTCTTCAGCTCTTCGTTTAGCAGTAATTCTTTGTTTGATAGTACTTATTCCACTTCCAATAGCTGTACCTAGTTCTCCAGCAGCATGAACAACTTGTTCGCCGACTCTTGAACCAATTTCCTTAGCTGATAAACCAACTTTCTGTTCAGTTTGTTCAGCAGCTTGCGGAGCGTTTTGTACTTCTGGTACTTCAACGTTAGCAGTTGGAGAATAGTTTCTAACAATTTGTAAAAGTTTATCATCCTTTGTCATTCCACGTAGAATGCCATCGATTTCAACTTCATCTTTAGATCTTGTGAAATAATCTTTAGCATATAGTACTCCTTTTCCAGCTTGCAATCCCATAAACAATCCTACAACTTGTGCTGGTGTGTATGTAATCGCTTTAACCGGGTCACCAAGTCCTGTTGTAGCCACGACCGCATCTCCTGCAAGTTCTATAGCAACAGCAGCTCCAAGTTGAGCAGTAGCATATAAGTTATTGATTCTTTCATATGGCCCAAATCTTCCAATTCTTTCTAAAAGCTTTTCAGATCTAGTTGTATTTGGTGTTGATGTATCCTTGCCGCAACTTCTAAAGTATTCTTTTGCAGTCATTACATGTTTCAAGTAATCTTGAGAACTTGCGTCTGCAGAATGCTGTACTAAATATTCTAATGCTTCAGCTTGTACAATTTTTTTTGCAACACGCTCATCAGTATTTCGTTTAGCATTTAAAGAAAAACGTCTGTCAGTCAAAGAAAGAGATACTCCGCCTATGAAGTGTCCAGTAAAAACCAATCCTTGTTCTAATAATGTCATTTTTTTCCTCCTGTTTGATTTAATTGAGTGTTAAGTAAAACATTAGCGACATGTCTTTGTCTATTCAATGGCATTTTTGGAAATTCTCTTCTTAATTTGCTGACATTAAACTGATACATTCTAAGCGTATCTGTAGGATCTAATTCCGCAAGCATATGATTCAGTACTTCTGGTTTAGAAACTGGTTCGGAAAGTTTTAATCTAGTTTCATAACATAGGTCATCTTCTAAATCTTTAATCTTTGCGCTAGTATTTGACAAAATTTTTCTTACTTCGCTAAGTTCTTTCCAAGCCAGAGGATACTTCAAAGTTCTACCAGTGACTTCTCTTTTTCTAGCAGTAGCATCTAAATCTGCGACATCAATACCTGCAGCTAAAAGAGTATCGTCTTCGATTTCTTGTAATCTTTGGCAAACTAGTTCTGGATTGTATTGTAAAAATTTGTATTTATGTAATGTAGCAATAACATCGTCATCGTGTAAATCTAGAGATACTATTTCTGAACCTAGATCTCTAGGTCTTCCCTGGTGATGAGAAATAAAAATACCTGCAATTCCATCTTTATTTTTAAAGTTCCTTAAGCAATGCACTCCGTTAAAAAATTCAGCATAGAAGCAATGAACTTCTCTAGTTATTGGAAACACTTTGGAGATAGCTCTACCTGCAGAACTTCCTACATTCTTAGCCAGCTCTTGGAGACGAGCAACGTATGCATCATCTAATGCATTCTGAACATCAAACTTTCCAAGCATTTTATCTAATTCTAAACAATCCCTAACAGTTCCCTTTCTAGTATCTAAACTTGTTTCAACTGTTTTCAATTGCAATAAGTCATCGGCTGTTCTAAAAATATCAATCCCATTTTCTAATTCACCAAATAAAGCTTCTGTGTGTGTAACATCTTCAATAGTATGTCTTGCCTGTCTGTAAACTTCATCAAATAAACCATCCTCATAAGAAGTTTGTGGGAATACTAGCGGAGCTCCTTTCTGATCTGGAGAAACTACAATCATATATCTATTCGCTGAACCAATATTGAGATAATTTTCTGCAAATTCTAAAAGTCTGTGGTCTGGATTTCTCGTCATTAAATAATCTGCAACTTCTGGGCTTATTCCTCTTTTGTCTACTCTAAAAGAGTCTAAGTCGCAATCCCAATCGAAAACCTGTTTTAATACAGAATTATATCTTTTTGCAAGTTCTCCGTCTACTGTGAAGAGTCCTTGATTAATTAAACCAAGCTGTTCTAAATCTACATTTCTCTTTGGAATTTTTATTTCTGCCATTTTATTTTTTTTGTTCTCCGAATTGTCTCATTGCTTCCATTCTTACTTTATTATAGTTTAGTTCTTTTGCAACATCTGTCCTAAACTTTTCGGTAGCATATATCTCTTGGTTTCTTGCATATCTTATAATTTCTCTAGCAATATCTTCTGCAGATACTTTTTTTGAACATTCTCTTAAAATTCCTACTCTCTCTTCAAATGGTTTAAAGAAAAATTCATCAGGGTTTTCAAACCAAGATTCTCGAACATCATAGTCATTAATTCTTTTCTTTATTGCGTCTGAAACAGAATCTATTGGTCTACCCGTAAAACGAGGATTTCTCTGTTTGTAATATACACACAGTTCTCCAATCTCTTTGAACGTCTTAATTCCACCTTTAAATCTTGATAAAGATTCATCAATAAATTGTTCATCTTCCTTTGATACATTTTCAAAACCCGTTTGGCCTTTTCTCATCTCGAATGGTTTGTATCCATCGCCTAAAGGAACATCTATAATTTTCATTCCAGGTTTAAGCCATCCACCAAGTTTATTTTGTAAGATATCTGCATAGTCATACCATTCTTGAGGACCATCAACTTGATATTGCGCGCCGTATCTCTGAAGTAATGCAGGGTCAATACTTGTAGGTGCATTTGTTGCACTCCACCACTGAGTACATCCTCTCTTTCTTTTACTTAAATCTGTTCCGCCCATTATTTGCATTAAACCATTTAAGATATCTTTATCTGCGCCACCATTGCCTCCATCTCTATCTCCTTCCATTAATAAGTCAATATCATCAATAACTCCAATGTTAATTCTTGTAGGGTCGCCAGTTTCTTCATCTGCCGCAGCCATTTTTGCAGCTGTTCCGCCATACATCTTGTCCTTTACTTTTGGATCAATCATGACTCTGTGCAGGTATAATGGTTTTGCATTTTTGCTTTTCCAGAATTCTGCAGTTTGCTCGCATCTTAACTTAGCTCTTGTCCAACCAGCAAGGAATAAAGTAGACTTACCTGTTCCGGGAAGGCCGACATAAATAACACTCCAGGATAATCCTCCAACTTCGCTAATAGGGTTCTTCTTTAAAATAGGATCGTAAAGAGCTAGTCGATCCATATCTCTAAACATTTCTTTTTTCGCAAGAACATTTCCTACGACCTCGTGTGGTTGTACGAGAGTAAATTCTGATTTGGAAGCAGCCTTTTCCTCAACCCTACTTTCAAAACCGGAAAGAGTAAACTCATCCATAATTCTAAAATCAGCACTACTTACTAAGTCGACTAACCTTTTATTTAACGTTGGTTTTAGATCAAGTGCCTTTTCCCTTAAAACTTTAAAATAGCCCATACTGGACTGTGCAAGATCTTGGCCATTTGTTACAATTCCTTTTGTTTTTCTAATATTGGTAACTCCATAATATGTGGCAAGTGTAGTACTAAGAACATCATTTTGTGGTTGGCTAAAATCAATACCCAAACTTTCTTTTTTCCATGGGGCTTCCATCGGTTCGCCTTGTATAATCTTTCCAAGTCTGTTTTCAATAAAAGAAGTTGCTCCGAAGGTAGCATACGCACCCATAAAATTTCTTTTATCAGCATCGGGGACTTCATCTCCAATCTTTTCTTGGACTATTCTTCTTTGGAGTTGATCATATAATTCATAGTATAAAGCAAATCCCTTTCTTAATGCATCATCTGTTTCTGTCCAGTCCTTATCAATCTTTAAACCTTTAAGTAAATCAGGTAAACTTGATCTTGTCTGTCTATCTACTCTGATTGAATTCATTTTAGAATCTACATCAGCATCATATTTTTCTAGTGCTTCTTTTGTAATTGGAAATAATGAGCCGCTCATTTTACATCTCCATTTGTTAAACCATAAACTCTACATGGATTTCCATATTCGTTATAATCGCCCATTAAATTTTGTTTGATTCTTGTTGGAACTATTAATCCCTCGTGCATTACTTGTGCTTCTGAATAAACTTCATACTCGCGCGGTCTCTGCATTGCGATTGCTCTAAACTGTTCCCAAGCATTCTTAAAAAGTTTCTGTCTAATATCTACACTTAAAACTAATTCTACTTTAAACTTTAAAGCGGAAGGATCTTTGCATCCATCAAAAGCGTTAATCATTTCTTCAGAATTAGAAGTAACTGAATCAGAAAATGGCCCTACAGTATATTTTCTAAGTTCTTTTGGATGTATTTCTTCAATAGACTGATTAAGTCTAGTAGCAAAATTTCTCATTCCATCAATTCCGCTCTTTGTCTGTTGAACAAAATCTTCAAGACGAGGATTTACTGCTGCAGGAGTTTCTCCAGAGGCATGTAGCTGTGGATAACCAGCATCTTGTGTAAACCACATTCTATAAAATACTGGTACAAAAGGCGCAGATTGAAGGCCACACCAGTCTAAAACATAATATCTTTTATTATTTTCAGTTCTTTTAAATTCTGGTTTACTAGACATCATTTCCGTTCCTGGAAGAGTTCTAGTCTCTAAAAGTTTACTGTAATAAAGATTTCTTCTCAAGAGAATTTGTTCATGATCAATTGGTTCTCCAGCTCTTATTTTCCATTTCATTGTACTTAACAATGCTTCTTGTGCAGGTAGCTGGCCTAAAACTTCTTGAGCTTTTTCTCTGTCTTTATCCAAAAGATAAAAGTCTTTGAAAGTTGGAAAACCTGAATTAAATGGAGAGATTGTTGGTGGAAAATCAATTCTGTCTTCGCCTTCTGTTTCATGTTTCATTCTTAAGCAATCTAAAGTGTCTACTAACATGTCTATGCTAGGTGCTAAAAAACGATGATCAAACTGTTCAGTAGAAATTTCTCCGATAACTTTTTTAAAATCTTTAACCTTTTTCATTATTCTACTATAATAAGGACCTACTTCTGTTTTGTCAAGTCTTCTTAGATTATTTGCAGCTTCTCTCTCAAAATCTTGCAAAGAAAGTTTCATCTCCATTGTTAAGGTGATAGAAGAATTAAGGTCTTACAGCTTCGGGAGCAGCGTATTCATCCTGTGCAGTTCCAATTACTGCCTCATATTTCTCTCTCGCAGCTTTAGATCTAGCTATCCAAGTATTTAGTTCATCAGGACTCATAGGCTTTGCCACGGTTCTGCTTCCTAATTCTCCTAAGACAGCTTCAGTGTAAATAACGCTAGTTCTTGCAATTTCTGCAGTAGTTCTATCCATTGCAGTATCTGCTAATCCGAAAGATTTAACTTGGTATCCAGTTTTAAGGATTGTTTCAATATTTGCGAATAAAACTGTTCTGTTATCGATCTTTTGTTGCATATCAACAAGTCCATTATTAATTCCACGAACAATATCTCTGAAGTTTCCTAAAACTTGTTCTTGATATTTCAAGTCAATTTGAGCATTCTTTACAATTCCGAAATAATGTCCTTCCTGAGTCTTAGCTTTTTCAAGTGCATCTCTTACTAGGATTCTTTCTGCATCTTTCTGTGTTCTTTGCTCACCATTTAATGCAGTTAATTCTAATTCTAATGCTTCTAATTTTGCTTCTTGAACTTTTCTATCTGCTTGCCATGCATCGTATTGTTGTTCATTTTCAGTTAATTTACCCATAGTCAAGTCTCTTACTGCCTTAACTTCATTTGCTGATTTCTGATTGTTAATTCCAGCAGAATACATTACATCCTTCATGGATTTGTAATAGTCTAAAATCATTGTGATATTTTTGTCTAAAGAAGACTTAAGGATTCTTTCTGTTCTAAGTACATCTGCTCTCTTTTGTAATGCTACTCTTTCTGCTTCTAAAGTTGCTGTATTGATGAATGGTTTCATATACCATTTACCTGCTTTCTCAGTTAATGCTTTAGCTTGATCAAGTAATGCCTGTTCTGCAGGTTGATAAGAAGTAATATTTCCTAGATATTGGTCAATTTCACCAAATGTAGATGTTAAGAAATCAACAGTCTGGCCAACATAAGATTCAAAGTCTTTACCTGTTTGAAGAGCAGCTTCTAATTGGCTTTGTTCTTGAACTTGTCTTCCTTGTCCAGCCAATGCTTGTTCTGTTCCTTGTTTGAATGTTGCTAGATATTCTTCATTAGCTTTTCGTACTAAATCAGATTTACCTTTAAGCTTTGTTAATGCTTCTTTCTTTCCAGTTTCTGTAGCCATCTGTTCAAAGATGTCTACTTCCTGTTTTTGAAATGCTTGTGCTTCTGTTACCATTTTATTATGACTATACAACAAAAAGTCTGTATTTAAATCTTGACCCTAAAATTCACTACTGGAAATCCAGACAATTTATTTTAGGTTATTTTTGTCCTCGATAAAATTGAATTGTAATTATAACTCTAATAAAG
>JBAXEZ010000012.1:0-19828 GCA_037140195.1 archaeon | reverse complement strand
CAGTTGGATTAAATTCTTCTATTTTACGTTCTTTCACAATAAAGACTATTTCTCCTGAAAATTATATTAATCAAACGCTTGATTTAAAGAGAGCGGAATATAACTTGGCAATTTCTGAATTAAATAATTTATCTGTTTTATATCGGGATTTTATTAAAAATAAGCTAGGTTTGGATTCTGTTCAAGCTGAATTGGTTCAGATAGAGGTTGATCGCGCGGGAGCTTTGTCTTCTATAGATTTCTTAAATATTGTAAATAAAATTAATTCATTAGTTATCCCCCTATCCATTAGAGTATATGAATCTAAAACTGGTGCTTTGGATTACTCTTATTCTGATTCCGATCCATCTATTGTTTCAATTATAGTCCCGGGAAATTACAGTGCATTTGATGAATATAAATCTCCAATTTATAGTTGGCAATTAAAAAATATTGAATCGGCAGTGTCTAAACAAAGATTAAGAGCGGTAAAAGATAATAAAGAAGTAGTGGAACTGATTACTAGCTATGACGTTAATTTAAAATCAAAGTCAGAGGATACTGCGTATTTGATAATTCAGGAGCCTAAAGCAAATCTTCATTTTGGGTCGGGAGTTGAAAGTACTGAGGTAGAGGGCAGAGCAACATATATTGAGATTCCGGCTGGGCAAGAGAAAACTATTTCCTTTTTTGTTGAAGGAGTAGCAGATTTGGTTATGTTTGTTTCGCCAACATTGGATGTTTTACCTATTGGAAGCGAAGTTTCTGTTTGTGATGTAAATGGAGTTTGTCAAAAAGATTTGGGCGAAAATTCAGATAACTGTCGAAGTGATTGCGTTCCAGTTATGTCTACTACCCTTATGATTCTTGGTGCATTAATTTTTATGTTAATTCTTTATACGGTTTTGCAAATTTGGTATGTAGTTAGGTATGAAAAATATTTATTTAAGGATAGAGTTTATCTTTTCAATTTACTTGCGTTTATTAATAACTCTAAGTTGAATGCAAAATCTCAGGAAGAAATTTATACAACATTAAGTTCAAAAGAATGGTCACATGAACAGATTGAATATGCAATTAAAAAATCGGAAGGAAAAAATACGGGTATGTTTGAATTGTTGCCTGTTCAGAAAATAATTGCCTATTTTGAAATGAAAAAAGCAAATAAAAATAGAACGGAGAATATTGCTCCTCCAATAAATATTTCTATGGGTCCACACGTTATGCTTTCAAGATTAAACATGCCCCCTAGGCAACAACCTCGAAGGAATATTGGTAGCAATCAGTTTAATAACCGAAGAGATATTACTAAAATTTGATAACAATTAAATAGCAAAAGATTAATAAAGACTCAGGAAATAAAATAAACATGGTGATGAAAGATATGGATGATTATGAAGGACTTTTTTCGTATAATTTGAAACCTTCGGTTTCATCGAAAAAGTCCGATAGCGGTTGCTATTTACTTCGTTCAAAAACGCAACCTTGCCAACTCCTTCGGAGGTTGTCAAAATGGTGATGAAAAAGTTAAAAGAGTTTACTAAAAAAATTTGGATGAAGTTTTTTAAGTCTCAAGGACAAGTTAAACTAGGTTTCTATGGGCCTCCAAATGCGGGTAAAACAAGTTTAGCGAATAAAATTTGTCAGGATTGGTTAGGAGAAGATATTGGTAGCGTTAGTAAAATTCCTCACGAGACAAGAAATGTACAATTTAAAGAAAAAGTTGAGATTGAAAGAAATGGGAAGAAACTAGAATTCAAATTAATTGATACTCCTGGTATTGCTACAAAGATTGATTTTGAAGAGTTTATACAATTTGGATTAAGCAAGAAAGAAGCGCATTCTAGAGCTAAAGAGGCTACTCAGGGCATTATTGAATCAATTAAATGGCTAGAAGACATGGATGCTGTTGTAATCGTTTTAGATTCTTCTGAGAATCCATATTCGCAAGTCAATATTACTATCATTGGAAATCTTGCTGCTCGTAATATTCCTGTGTTAATTGTTGCAAATAAGATAGATTTAAAAAAATCAGATATTAAGAAAGTAGAAGCAGCTTTTCCCGAGTATAAAGTTATTGGAATATCTGCAAAAAGTGGTGAAGGAATAGATAACTTTTACGACGAAATATTTAAATTGGTGAAAAAAGTAAAGTAAAAATGAGAAATAAAATAAGGGGTGTGTGTGAGGACTTTTTTCGAGTAACTTCGAACTTCCAGTTCGACCGAAAAAGTCCGATAGCGGTAACTCAACTAGTTCGTTACCTTACCAACTCCGTAGGAGTTTGGTAAAATGGTGAAAAAAGAGGAGAAGAAAAGTGATAAAGATTTAACTATACATTTTATGCCCTATTCTGAAATCGCAAAAGAGGATTCACTTGCAAGAATAAAGAAATTAATGGGTTTAATCTTGGAAAATAAAATTATTATTT
The DNA here is from genome assembly GCA_037140195.1 of archaeon. Taxonomy (GTDB): domain Archaea; phylum Nanobdellota; class Nanobdellia; order Pacearchaeales; family GW2011-AR1; genus CABMGO01. The sequence continues at coordinate 17,418 of JBAXEZ010000012.1, read as the reverse complement.
TACAGGGAAGATTAAAACCCGAAGAAGAAACTAGACTTATTGAAAATACTATGACTTTGATTGGAAATATTAAAGGATTCCAAGGTATTGAGATTTCAACGTTATCTGGAGATGCAGACCAAAATACTTTTGATAAAATCAGACATAATATAGCAAGAATTTTAGTTGGAGAACAAGATGCAATTACCTTGATTGGTCCAGCTTCGTTTGTTAAGGAAATCAAACGTGATCCAAAGAAAATTGAGTTGATGTTGAAACGAAGATAGTTTTCAAGCCGATTTTGTTGCTACAAAGCTCGCCAAAGAAGATTGAGTTAATGTTAAAAAGAAAGTAAATTCTGGCGATGGGTTTCAAAGATGAGACGGTAGGGATTTAGAAGAAATCCGAAGAGTTATTGGTAGCATAGTTTAGTTCACAGAAGCATGTGCGGCCGTGTTTTTAGTTATTAGTTGGGGGCCGCTGTAAATTTCTCCCAATAAATTGGAAGTTCTCTATATCCTACTATCTTTTTTGCATCTTCTGGAAGAGCCCTATATGCTCTAGCATAATCTACGTTTGCTTCCATAAGTCGTTCCCATAAATGTTTACCACTATCTGTCGAGCAGGGTGCTCCTAGTTTTCTTAAATTTTCTCTATTTTCTGCAAATATTTCAAAAACTACTTGGCAATCATCTCTCCTACTTCTTAGTTTAACTATCTCAAATATTTGTTTTTCCAGACAACTTCCTTCACATTTTCTTTCTTCTTGTTTTCGTGTTTCCATTTTTTTTACCTTCATAATTTAATGATAATATTATGGTAGGAATATTATACTATATAAATAATAACTCACCAACCTTGGAGAGTTTATAGGAAGATTTAAATACTTCAAAGATAATCTATTAAATATGGAAGAAGAAATACTACAAAATTTGGGATTTACTTATGCAGAAGCAAAAGTTTACTTGCTTCTATTGGGGCTTGGTTCTGTAAAGGTAGGTAGAATTATAGAAAAATCAGGCTTGCAAAGCTCTACTATACATAATACCTTAAATTCACTCACAGATAAAGGATATATTACGCACATATTGAAAGGTAAAATCAAGATATATCAAGCTGTAAATCCAAAAAATATTCTTAAAGAATTTAAAGATAAGGAAACTAAATTTGAGGATATTTTGCCAACATTAGAGCAGAAACACAAGTTTGGAGAAGAAAAGCAACAGGCAGAAATATTTGAAGGTGTAAACGGAATAATGACTCTTCTTAATGAACTTATAGAAGATACAAAACCAAAAGAGAATTACTACTTTTTTGCTATTGATGAAAGTGGATTAAATGAAGAGATCCAAAAATTCTTTGAAAGATATGATGCAAAACGAAAAGAAAAAGGTATATTTGTTAGAGGAATTGCAAGAAAAGAGTTAAAACCTTTTTTTGAGAAGAGAAAAGTTTTGAAGATGAAATATGTCAGTCATCCAGTTCCTTCAAATATAAGTATTTGTAATAATAAAATAGCCATGATCTCTTGGGGAGATAAACCGACGGGTATATTAGTCAAATCAGAGCAGATGTGTAAAAGCCAGATTGAGTTCTTTGAAAGTTTGTGGAAATCTGTAGCTTTATAGTCATTATTTGGCAAGCAGGTTTATGCAATCTCTAAAGAAACTTGTTTTTGAAGGAATCTTTTCGTCATGATTGATACTCTAAACTTATAGTTTAAGAAGGAGTTGTGTTTATTTTAGATTCTTTAGTATAATAACATTTATTAAGTGCTGAGATTTTTAAGGGTAGAGGAAAGGAAATGCCACACCAGTGCGTACATTGTAGCAAAATAATTGAGGTAGGGAGCAAAGAAATCTTAGACGGATGTTCGAAATGTGGAAGTAGATTCTTTTTTTATATTCGTGATGAAGTTGCACAAAGAATGAAAGAGCAGGCAGAGGTTCCGTTGCAGGAATTTACTTCGGCTCAAAAGGAAAAGGTGGAGTCTGACGTTAGAGAAATCTTGAAGGTTGAAGATGAAGAAATGCCGGTTATTTTGGATATTGAATCGGTTAGAGTTGTCTCTCCAGGTAAGTATGAGATTGATTTAGTTTCTTTATTGAGCAGAAAACCTTTGGTATTTAAATTAGAAGAAGGCAAGTATATGATTGATGTTGAGTCTAGTTTGAAACCAAATAAGGATACAAATATTAATCCAAAGAAAGATAATTAAACTATCCTTTTAAATTCAAATCCTGTGCCCATACTTTCTGCGGTATAATTATTGTTTGTAAAAATATCTTCTACTGAAACTTTTTCTTTAGCACAAACAAATCCTTTTGAAAGATAAGTAGTTTTTCTGACTTTTTTAAATTCCAAAACAGCATCTTTCATTTCTGGTTTAGGCCCAATTATTTCAATCAATTCTTTTTTCTGTATCGCTAAATAGGCTTTAGCTTCTTTCTCTTGATTGTAGATAAATTCTGATTTCTTGACTTGTTGCTCTTTTCTTTCAAGTTCTCTAATTAAAAATTTGAATAATTTTTTCATTTTTGTTCCGGCAATGTCTCCTTCTTGTCTATCTGTTTTTATAGTTATTTCATAAATAGAAAGGTTTTCTTTTTTAGAATCTGCTATGAATTTCTCTAAATTAAATTCTTTCTTCTTGAAGAATTCTTCCGATGGAGATTTAAGGAATTCAGCTGAACTTTTTAAGAATAAATTATATGTTTCTTGAGTTAAACCTGCACAAACATTTCTATATTTATATGTTGGGTCAATTAAAATAATTGGCGATTGTAATTTACTTTCATTTAGCTCTCTTAAGATTTCACTTTTATTTTTGAAATATTTTTTTGGGTCAATTATTTTTTCTGATTTTATTTTCTTAATGAATTTTAAGAATCCGCCATAATGGCAAACTAAAACTTCTAGAGCATAACCGGAAAATCCTCCGATATAACTTTCTGCACCATAGCATTTTTGAGCGTGGCAGAATGCTTTTGCTAGCTTAATTTCGTTTGCTAGCTTTTTGTTTTTATCTAAAATACTTTTAATGTATTTAACATGTATTAAAGAAAAATCTGTAACGTTCTCTATTTTATTTTCCTTGTCTAGCTTTAATACGGGGATTAACTCAAAGACTATATTTTGTTTTTTTATTTGAATATAATCTCTAGAGCCGTGTACAAGTTCATATTTTAGTTTGGTTTTGGCTATTAGTCTTTCAAATTTTGGTAATTCTTCCTTTTTTAGTACAATAAATATGTCTACATCCTGATTATCTTTCTTTAGAATTGTTCCTTTAGCCAAACTTCCACCGATATTAGCATTTAATCCTTGTTTTTTAAGTATTGAAAGTAGTTCATTCGTTTCTTTTTTTATAGCTTTTAATTCTGGTTCGCTTAGAGAAATTTTTTCAAGTATATTCATCAAAACTTTTTCTGCTTTCATAAAATGTCTAATAAATTAGTATTTATAAGGTCTTTCCTTGGATAGGGATTCCTGTTAGAACAACATTCATAGAGTTCCCTTCTTTAAAAAAGAAGGCTTCTCTAAACCTAAGAAACATGTTAGTCTTTCTTCACGGTGTTCAGAAAGTTTATAAACGGAAATATCATTGGATTGTCAATGGAAAGAGGAGATGAAAATAGTGGTCGTTTGAATAGTCGGGGGCAGGTAACTATCTTTATTATTATTGGACTTTTGATTGTGATTGGAATAATTTTAATATTTATTTTTCAGAATGAACTCGGAATTTCCACTAGGTTGAGTTTAAATCCTACGAAGGTTATTGAAACTTGTGCTAAAGAAAATATTGAGCCCATAATTGAAAGTATCATTTCTACGGGGGGAGTTTATTACAATGGTTCTAACAATAATCAATTTTTAATAACTAATAGTTCTAAGCTTGCAGTATTGTGCAAGGCTAGCGTTTTTGGAACATCTTGTACAAATACACATCCATTAATCTCTGAAGAAATTAGATATGACATAAAAAAGGCATTAACTTCGAAATTAAATTCTTGTTTTACTAAACTTAAAAATAGTTATCCAAATGCAGAAATTGCGGGCGGAAATTTGGAATGGGATATAAGTATAGACCAGGATCAGATTAACGTAAAACTTAGAAAACAAGTTTCTATCTCCTCGGGGGAAGAGTCAAATTCGTTTGATAATTTTGATTTTACCTTAAATTCTAAAATGTATACTTTTGTTGAATTAGCTAATGTAATTGTGAATACGGAATCTTCTTGTAATTGTAACGGGCAATCTTTTGCATCTTCAACGAATTCTAGCGGTACTATTCTTTATATGGCTGCAAATGGTACTAACAATCCTTTCTTGGTAGCTAAACCGAATGTAAATTGTGATGTTAATCTTGCACAGATGAATAAAAATTATCCAAATTATGTATTTACAAGAGTTACTGTTGGGAATGGTGAAAAAATTTATACTATTACTTCTTTAGCTCCGCCAGTACAGAATTTTAGCTTTGTTGTCCAAAATTGCATTGCTGGTTGTGGCGGCCCTGGTCAGATCTGTTATCATCATTATCACGTGGGTGATGTCGTTCACTATAGTTCCACAATTACGGGATGTCACAACAGTATTCATCATTTTCACGATACGGAGAATTATATAATTGACTAACATGGGTAAAAAAATATCGACTATTTATTATGTATTAATTTTACTATTCTCAATAGGTTTAGTCAGTTCCTTGGGCTGTTGTGTCGGTTCTAGACAGGATTCTTGTTCAACAAACAGCGAAAAAACAAGCTGTGAGCAATTCGGAGGAACTTTCTATAATAATGATCCTAGCTGTGGTTCTGTAAGAGTTTGTGACAGTGGTTGTTGTAAGATTGGTTTAGATTCAGCTAGAATGACTCGAGGAAAATGTCAAACCGAAACCGAAGTGCGAGGTTTTGCGGCAATTGAGTTTCTTCAAACAGCTGATGACTGTAACAAATTTATAACTTCTGGTGAATGGGGCGCATGTATTGGATTGAATAGCTACGGAAAAAAGTCGTGTAAATTCGTAACTAGAACTCAATGTGCGGGAGAGTTTTTTAAAGATGTTTTGTGTACTGAGGCTGCTAATTCTAATTGTAATAAAACTGATGAGAAGGTTTGTGTGGGGAATTCTATTTACTTAGTGGACAGTTGCGGTAATAGAGATTCACTTGTAAAAGAATGTAATTATAACACGGGGAGCGTATGTAAGCAAACAGATAACAATGGTAAGTATACTGCCGAGTGTGTAGAAGCAAATTGTAAGGATGACTTTGATTTTACTTCATTTATAGTAAAAGGACTATACAAAACTGCCCCAGTATTTAGTCCTGTAACGCGAAAACAGGGCGAAGTTTGGTGTGTTACTAACGGGAATGTCCCCTTTAACGATGGTGAGTTGGAAAGAAACTTGAATGCGTTTAATAATACTATTTCTGGCGCCACAGGTTTAAGATTCTTCAGTCGTTCCTGTGTTAATGGGCAAATATTAACTGAACCATGTGAGGACGGTAAAGAAGGGTATTGTAGCGGTAAGAGCGACTGGGAAAGTACTGAATCAGTTGTTGGGACTGGTGGTAGGTGCGTAGGTAACGACTGGAGAGGTTGTTTAGCTGCAGAAAATGAAGCCGATTGCGATAAAAATAGTTGCTTTTGGTTTTCTCCAGAAAATATGACTAAAGGAAGTTCTAAGATGATTAAAGATTTGAATTTAGCAAAATGTCTTCCTAAAATCTCGGGAGGAATTGTCGATAGTACATCCACGAGCACTATTTGTTCTCAAGGAGACTTCGAAACTACCTTTTCGTTTACTTTCTCCAATCAGCTTGCAAAAAAGTCAAATTCGGTATACGGAAATACGGGGCTATTGTTAGGGAATGAAACTTCTTGGAGAACTGATTATAAAACAACTATTCTTCTTGCTAATAGCGCTAACAATTTATATTTGCCTTCTGCTATGGCAACTTATGTTTATTCTGGAAAGTCACCGTTTATAATCTTAAATCCGGAGGCTGTTGCTTTTATGGAATATAGATGTAGTTTAATTTCTGACTGTACTGGAAAGATGAACTGGGTCGGAGAAGAAGGTAGAAATTCTTCGGGCGGTGTAGACTTTATGACTGCTAACGAGATTTACCAAGAGTTTGCTAGTCGAGATATTACTTTTTCTAAGGCTGAAAATGTAACATTAAATAACTATCTAAAGAGTACTGGGCTAGAGAGTTACGGCATTGGGACTTATCCTATGGATGAGTATCCTATTCTTTTTGGAAGTAAAGGAACAAAAAATAAACTTGATATGACTTTCAAATTTAAATGTGTTCCTCGAAAAACATCTTTAAATGGCGATTGCAAAAAATGTTCAGAAAAAGGAAGCATTTGCAGTGAGTATGTTTGTAGTTCACTCGGTACTAATTGTGAATTCTCTACAAATTCAGGAACTTGTGAAAGTAAAGGAGATACCTTGCCCCCAAACATCACTATAAATTGTCCGAGTTCTAGTTCTATAGGTATACAGAAACCAGTAAAAATAAGTGTTAGTACTTCTGAAACTTCACAATGTAGATTTAATTTAGGAAGTGCTTTAGCGACTTTTGATGCCATGCAACAGGATTTCGGAACACCATGGGGAACAAGTCATGATACAATACTAACTGTTTACGGTTCAAATCAGGTTATGGTTGGAAATGCAACTCAGTATCCCCTATTGGTTAAATCGGGAACATATGATTTATATGTTAGATGTGTAGACCCTAAGGGAAACGGAGATACTGTACCTGCTAAATTATGTAGCTTTAATGTTCCAGAAACACCCGACAAAAATCCTCCTGTTGTATTAAAATTTAATCCTAAAGCGGATACTCCGATTTTGTTTAATAGCACTACGCAAGAAATAGCAATGCTCGTAAATGAGCCGGTTGAATGTAAATGGAGCTTGAAAGATCAAGATTTTGATTTGATGAATGAAAGTTTTGATTGTAGAAAAGATTTGGTATTCAGAAACGATGTAAGTGGTTATGAATGTAACACTGAGCTATCAAATATTACTAAGAACTTGGGGAATAGTACTAAATTTTACATTAGATGTAAAGATCAACCCGATTTAGAAAATGAAACTGCGGTTTATTCGAGAAATACAAATATCCAGAGCACGGTTTACTCACTTAAACCTTCGGCAAAGCTAGAAATTATTGATTTAAGTCCAAAAGGAAGGGTTGTTCTAGGTCCGAATTTTGCTAATTGGAATTTAAGTGTTAAGACGGAGGGAGGAGGATATAATGGGATCACCGAATGTAAATGGAGACTCGATTATAGAAATTACTCAACTGCTTTCAGTGCTTTCAGCACTACACAAAGTACATTTAAAACGCAGTCAATAAATCAAAAGACAGAAGGAGATTATACTCTTTCGGTTACATGCGCGGATGATTCTGGAAATACTGCAAATTATAGTGGTCCTTTGGAAGTTAGATATGACCGAACTCCCCCTATGATAACTAGAATTTATAATGATAAAGGTAATTTTAAGATTACTACTAATGAACCTTCGCTTTGTAGATTTACGAATATTATTAGCCTTGGTTTTGGTTGTGCTTTCACGATTGCTCATCCAAATTTGACTTCTATGACTGATGTGACTACTTTAGAGCATAATACTAACTGGAAGAAGGGTTCAAGTTATTTTGTGAAGTGTCAAGATTTCTACGGAAATGAGAATAGTTTGTGCGGAACAATTGCGAAGGCTATTTAAGAAATAGTTATAAACCTTCATTACAATATCTTTTTATGGAATCACAAAAAAGAGGTATTCTTTTTGCTTTTATCGCTGTATTTTTGTGGGCCACTTTAGGTGTCGGTTTTAAACTTGCAGTTTCTAGGCTTGATAGTTTTGTTGTGACTGTTTACGTCGGATTATTTGCAACTTTGGCATTGCTTTTAAATTTGGTCTACAGAAGGAAGACTGAAATGTTGTTAAATGTTTTCAAGAAGAATTGGGTCTTCTTTATATTGGTTGGAATTATTGGACTAGGAATACAACAGATAGTTTATCTTAAGGCGTATCAATTACTACCTGCTTCCCAAGTAGTAGTTCTATTTTATTTATATCCTCTTCTTATGGTTTTGTTATCAAGTATCTTCTTTAGAGAAAAAACTTCTTTAGTTTCTTATCTATTCATATTATTCGGGTTTACAGGAGTCTATATTTTCATATCTGGCGGTAGTTTACTTAATATCCAGCTAAGTTTGGGGGTTATAATGACTCTTTTAGCGTCTTTATCTTGGGCTTTATTTTCTGTATTGATTAAACATAAGAAGTTTGACGTAGATATTGGAATGTTTCTATTTAATTTGTTTGGATTACTATTTTTAGTGGCTTTAATTCCATTTTTCGGGTTTACTTTTAATTTGTTTACTGGTGAAATAATTTGTATGATTTATTTAGGAATCTTCCCCACGGCACTTGCATTTATTATTTGGAACAAGGCTCTGCATTTAACTAAAACGCATATTTGTTCGAATATTGCGTTACTAACTCCTCTAGTTTCTTTAATATTGATTGTAATAATTTTGAAAGAGAAGATTATTTTATCTCAAATAGTTGGTTTGGTCGTAATAATTGGGTCTGTATTTCTAAATTTAAGATATGGCAAGAAATAGTTTGATATTTATGCTTCAAGACATCTTCCGGCTAATATGATTTTAAATTCATCTATTGCATGATTCAGTTCCTTTTCGTCAGGAGAATCAACTAAGTAAAACCTTAAATGTCTCATCCAAACTTTTGCTTTCATTGTGGCCTTTTTGACTCCTTCAGCTCCGTATTTGTCATAATATAAATCAAAAACTGCTCCGTCTACTTTTTCGGGTAAGTCAATTCTATATTTTTCAAAGAATTGAGGGTCTTTTTGAAGTATTTGCGGAACTTCTTCGGCAACTATTTCTTGCAAGCTGTGTTTTTGATATCTTTCTTCTAAACCGTTCATGAATGTTTTAGCATCTACTGTTTTATAGCCCGCATTTTTCAAAGCGTCAGTTATGGGGTCGGCTGCTTTTTTTGGCGTTTCTATTTCCATTGAAGGTTTTTGATCTCTAACTATCATCACATCTACAATATCTCTTCTTCTTAATGGGTTGACTGTACTGTCGTCGTACCATCCATTTGCAGAAGTATCTGTAACTTTTCCATGGGCATCATACTTTGTAAGGGAAACGTTATTTCTAGAAGAATCTAATCTTATTCTGTAGGTATAATAGGCACTTCCAACTGATTCTGCTAAAGTATCTTTTTTTTCTGTTTGTGTGTTTGTCATTTTATGTAGAGGGGATTATTGTTATTACCTCCTGTTTTGGATCTTGATTTTCTTTTCCTTTCTTGACTCTGGCTGTTGCTTGTTTTAGTTTTGCTAACCAAACATTTAAGTCTACTTGTCTTTCATCACCCTGTATAATTTTTTTCAGGCTCACTCCGATCATATGTTTAGGATACTGGATTCCATAGTTCTTTTCAAGATATTCTCTTTGGTGACTGCAAATGAAACCTAAACAAAGAGGAGTTAAATATCTTTTTATTTGGCATCCCGTTTCAGAATGATAATCACATTCTCCTTCTCTGTGGGCTTGACAGGTAGCATTTTCTTTTTGTAATTCTATAAACCTTTTAGTAGTTTGCATTGTTTGATCTGATTTATCATCATCTGGTATACGATCAAAGCAGTTCTCTGTGCAACATCCAAGTCTTCCAGGTATTGGAATAAAAAATGCGATTTTTGAACATTCTTGTGTAATACAATTTTCTAAACAATAGTTGCTTGCGGAAAAGAACTCTCTAAGAGCAACTTCTGCTTGTCTATACATTGTTAGTCTTTCATCTGGGCCAGGTTTTGTTTGTTCGTTTGCCATTTTATTCCGTTATTGTAATTTTTGTGAGTTCTCTACTTCCGTTTCTAAACTTCTGGGGAAATAGCTTTCAACTGATTTTCCGTCGATTTCTAGATAAACTCTGTGTCCATCTACTTCATAGAATCTTTCTGGAGCTTCATTACCTATAACGTTTCTAACTTGCACTTGTGGTTTTTGCTGATAATTCTCGATTATTTGTTTAGTTCTACAACATGAATCTATAGAACTCATCATGGCAATTGCTACCATCGCATATAACCCCTTTCTGTTACCTCTTCTAATAAGAAAATCGATTCCTTGTTTTATGTAGGATATATCTCTATCATTTACCATTTTATTTTTGTGCTCCTGGATTTTGTCCAAGTGTTCTAAAAACATCTAATATTTCTTCCGTAGAAATCCAGTCGTCCCCGCCTTTCCAGATTCTTGCCTGATCTACTGGTTTTGTTTCGGCTAATGCTACTTCTGCTAAATCACAAGTTCTTATTCCTTTTTGACCTGCATAATGAACAGAGCATAAGTAACCATCGTTAGAATTATCTCTAGTTACTACATAAATATCGTACGGACATCCAAGTGATTCCCATCTAGGATCGATTACTCTTGTTGGTTGATTTTGTGTGTTTTTCATTTTATTGTACCTTTGGTGAAGTTTCTACTTCTGTTTCTGCTGTTACATTTGTTGATGTGGGCAAGTAAACAATACCTGCTCTGTTTTCTAATTCAGAAATTCTTCTTTCATATGTAGTTACTATTTGTTTTTCATGTGTTTCTAATTTAGCTACTTTTTTTTCTAATTGTTCAATAGAAGAGCAAGCGGAAAATCCTGTTAAAAGTGCAACTACAGTATAGAATGGTACTACTCCGCTATGAGTATGTAATTCGCTATGTTTGTGATAAGGAACTTGTGTCATATGTTAATTAAAGAATATTAGTATTTAAATGTTTCGATTTTGTTGTAACTAATTAGTGACACAATTTATCTTTTAGGGGAGGATCTAACTAATTCTGCAGTTACTTGATCAATTATATGTAGAGCGTATCTTCCTGACTCTAATCTTTCTGAATATTTTTTAAAATCTTTTTGAGCTCTTTCTTCGGAAGTGTATTGCTTTAAAACATAGACTGCTTTATTTGGAGCAGTAATTGCTAATCTTAATTTACCGTCGGTTCTTCCTAGATTTAGCTCTAATTTTTCCCCTTTCTTGAATGTTACAGGGATGTCTCCTGCATCAAATGTTCTACTTTCCAGGTCTTGATAATCGACAACTCTGTACATAATATTTCTAAAACTAGGTAATTAATAAAGATTTATATTTTATTTTTTGGCTATTTTCCATAATGCTTCGAAGTATTTTCTGTAACCTTCAGCTACGTGTTTATCTTTAATTAAAAAACTATATGGGCTTTCTGTAAATACATTAATTGCAACATTATCTCCTACAATTACTGTTTCTTGGAACTGGGCAAAATCTTTAGATAAATATCTTACTTCAGTTAAAGGCTTTTTTTCTATATCTTTTGCATCTGGTTTTACCATTTCATCGAATATTTGTCGGGAGGGCAACTTATTTTTCACTCTTCTTTCATGCATATTAAGCCACCAGGTTATTCCGCCCATGACTGTTATTGTTATTGGTCCGCCACCAAAAGTTAAATATTCTTTTGCTTTTTGATTAATCATATAATCGTAAACTTCTTTTATCCCTTTAACTCCTTTATACACTGTTGCTGCTTCTTGTTTTTTTTGAGAATTTTGTTTTAACTTTAATTCTGGAAGTAGCTGTTCAAATCTTTTTTTCTTTTCTTCAATGAATGAAAAGAAGTTTTCGGGGTTTGTTGCTTGATAGATTTTTCTTTTGCCTTCCAAAACATAGTTAATTAATCCTCTTTCAATTAAAGAATTTATTGCTCTATGTACTACTGAGTTTTGAATACCCGATTTCTCCAGAACGGGTCCTGCCGTCGAGCTTCCTAGTCCTAGTAATGTAACATAAACTTTTATTTCTGCGGATGTCAATCCCAAGTCTTCCAATACTGATGTTTCCATTTATTGGTATAGTAATTTAGGTTTTTAATACTTTCTATTTATAGTCTCTTTTGGGAGGATAAACATTTATATAGCCACTAGATTAAGTGTTATTATCAAGTAGTTACAAAATAACAACTTGGCAAAAACAAAATGACATTGAAAATAAAAAACACATTGAAAAGTATTGCACTAGCAGGACTGACTCTCTTGCCGTCTCAATCAAAAGCTTATGAGTTCGAGGATATTCCAGATTTACATGCTCAAACAAGTTATGTTTCCGGGCTTATTTCTCCAATGGGGCTGGCGGTAAAAGAGAGTTGTAGGCAGGATTATCTTTCTCTGAGAAGCAATAATTTTACGTTTGGAGTGTGGCAAAATCAATTTTTAGGGGAGAAAGGAGTAGCAGAAAGAGATTTTATAGGCTCATACTCCTTTCCTTTGGCTAAGAATTTGTCTGGGAGTGTGGGTTTTCAGTATTGGGATTACCCAAATGGGAGATTCGGAAATTTTAATGCCGTAGAAACAGCTGGAATAGATTATACTGGTAAAGTAGACATTAATATAGGGTATGCTCATCTGAATAAAAATCGTGTAACGAAAAATGGAGATAGGCTCGTTTTAAAGATATCTAAACCATTTAAATTATTAGATGATAAAACGAAGGTCACAATAACTCCATCTATTGCAACATCTTTTGTTAACGATTATCTTGGACATTCTGGTGTTTCTCAAGCAACCGCTGGAATTAATCTTGGTATTTCTAGAGGAAGATTCAGTTTAAATGCGTTTGCGAATATGCAGAAATCTCTGGATGAGAATATTGAGAATTTAGTTTGGTATGGCGTTGGTGTGGGCTGTGATTTATAAAATTAGATTTCTCCAGTTCAAGACTCTATAATTTAAATGATATCTTATTCTTGTAGAATTATTGTTAAAGTAGTTTGAGAATAGAGAGCGTTTAGTTTCTATATGTCTGTATTCAAGCCCATATAAAAAGTACGGAAATCATAAAGTTCATTAAAGCTTAATGGTTTTTCATGTGCTCCGAATTCATTCACAATAGGTGCAGGAATTGTTGTGAAACTATAGGTTTCATCTCTCCCGCCAAGAAATCCATGTTCAAAGCAGGTATTTGCAAGTTTTCTTACATCCTTTGCAGATAGACCTGTTTCTAGAGTTTTATTAGATTGGTAAATAGCCACGGATTCTTCAAAAGTAGCAGCAGATACTAGTTTTACGAGAGTGAATTTAGGAACATCCATAGAAAAAAGAATATAATTGGCTTTTTTAATCTTTAGTGTCATATTTTTTACTTATTAGGAGTATTTTTTCTGGCTAGAATTTTAGGAGATTGTAAATTTAGATTCCCCAAGTCTCGTTCAATCTTCTCTTGATTAAAGCAATTTCTTGAACAATTGTTTTTTCTTCAGAAGTTAGAATATCTTTGTATTCTTTGAATTTTCTAAATTGGAATTCTGAAAGATTACTGTAAAGGAATTCTCCGACGGTAAGTTCTCTTTCGAAGTTTACTCCAGACATAGAAATTGCGACTTCTTTTCCCTTTTCTGCTGTTTGTACAGATGTTTTATCTGCCTGGATAGCTTTAATCCATCCAATTTTCTTATCTTGATTATTTATCATTTCGACATCTTGTCTTAATAATCCACTACATACTTTAACTCCGAAGATTGCTGGATTGGTATTTCTAAAGCAAAATTCTAAAACTTCTATTTTAGTTAGTTGAGGAAGTTCTCTTAGTTTCTTTCTCTCTAATTCTTTTTGTTTATCTTCTCTCCACTTCTCAAAATCTTCAATTAGTTTATATACAACAGCGTTAGATAAAATCTTTATTCCTTTTGTTTCTTCTGATGTAAGTTCTTCTGCTAGTTCCGAATTAAAACCCAATATTATTCGATTCTCTTCTGGTAAAGAGCCTGCAATATAGATATCTTTTTTGGAAATATTACCTATACCTGCTTTGCAGACTGGAATTTGTTTTTGTCTTAATAAGACCAAGAGTGCTTCTAAGCTTCCTAAAGATTCTGCTTTTACGACAATTCCGTGATCATCTGTTTTAATTTCTTCACATAATTCATTTTTCATTTCTAACTTCATTGCATTAATTTCTTCTTCTGTTTTACCTCTTAGAACTCTAAATGGCATTCCCGGTAGGACTTCATCTTTTTCAATTATTTGGAGTTTAACTCCCGTAGCTGCATGAACTTTATCTTGTGTTTTAAAACCTTTGTTTAAAGGAAGAGCTTCTTGGATATTTCTTATCTTTGTTACAATAACATTATCAAATCCAGGAATTAAAATTTCGTCTGTTTGAAATAATTCCCCGTCATATAAGATTGATTCTAAATAGGTAACTCCTTTTTCTTTTTTAACTTCTAAAATAACTCCCTTACCGTCTCCCTTGACTGCAATTTTTTCTTTCAAGAATTTCTGACTTAAAGCGGAAAGCATTGCCAAGATTTCAGAAATTCCTTCACCTGTTCTTGCTGAGCAAGGAACTATTGCTACCGTTTTTTGGAAGTCTGAAATTTTGTTATAAAGGTCAGCATTTATTCCGTAATGGTTTAAAGTTCCCATGATTGTCATGATTTTCTCGTCGAAGTTTTGTTTTACGACCATTCCTTGTGCGTTTTCGCTGTCTAAAAATAAACCTGATTCTGCTTTATGCCAGCCCGAAACATTATCTATTTTATTTAATGCAATGATAAATGGGGTTTTGTTTAATCTTAAAATTTGAAGAACTTCGGATGTTTGAGGTTTAATTCCTTCATTAATATCAATAACTAAAACTGCTAAATCTGCTAAGGAGCCTCCACGTTTTCTTAAATTTGTGAACGCTGCATGTCCGGGTGTGTCAATAAATAGAAATCCGGGAATTTCTAAAGGAATTTTAAACTTATCAATAACTACTCCGGCTCTCTCAATAATTGTTTCTTTTGGCATCAAAGTAAAAGAAATCTTTTGAGTAATTCCGCCAGCTTCGCCTTGTTGAATAGAAGTTCCTCTAAGTTTATCTAAAATAGATGTTTTTCCATGGTCTACGTGACCGCAAACAGTCACTATTGGCTGACGGATACCTAAAGGGGACACCTTAGGACTTTCTTTGTTTGTTTTTTCGATTGTCATAGAACATGAACGAAGAAACTATTTATAAAGATAAGCAAAAGAGGACAGGCTTAGCGGAGGTGATGCAATGATACTTGATGTCTGCATACCCTTTCTTGAGGGCACTATTTGGTTGGTTCAAGGCATTCTTTACTTTGAGGATAAAAGAGGCAGGCAAACGAAAATCGGTAGGATTATCTTGAGGGAGGTTAAGTATGATTTCTAAAGAAGTTCAAAATCAACTGAGAAGTTCAAATTTGAACTTGTTCATATTTGATCAGCTAAAAGCAGGTCTCCGCCCTTCTAAGATATGTGAGCAGTTTGGGTTAAAGAAAACAACGGTTCAATATCATTTATCGATGCTAAAACAAGCAGGATTAATAGAAAAAGTGGGTTATGGTGTCTGGGAAATTATCAAAGAATATAATGAAAAAGAAGTTCAAAAAACAACTAAGGTAACTAGCCGACAACTAGGGGCTAATTTGAACTTGTTTAAGCAAGATAAAGTTCGAGGTCATGCTTTTCAATTTAAAATAAATCTTCCTGAATTAAGAAATTGGAAGAATAGAGAAAAACTATTTTTGAAAAAAGACATTAAGTTTGAACCATTGCTTATTGGCGGAATAAATAGGGGACAAAAATTAGAATTCAAAGATAGAAAAATATGGCTAACAGACAAATCAATTATAATTTATGAAAAATCTAGCTATTTGGCAGATACTTCTAAAGAGTCTCAAGAAAGAGCAATTCAAGATATGCTTGCTTTAATGAAAAGTTTAGAAAAGCATCTACAAGCTAATTTCAAAACAGGACGATATTACAAGTTCAAAGTTTCAAGGCAACACTATTCTCTTGTTAAGAATGCTCTTGCTCAGCAATATGATAAAGAGGGAAATAAACTCCAAGTTTTCAATGAGGATGGACTTTGGTTTCTAATTGATAATAGCTTTAATCTTCATGAAGCAGAAACAGTTCATCCAAAAACTTCTGTTGATGATAATAAAAAAGTTCAAGATTATTTTAACGGAGTTAAGAAGTTAGAAAATTACACTCCACAATTTGTTGTTAATTCTATGCAGGGCATCCAAAATAATCAGATTATTTTTGCAGAGAATATGAAGTCTCACATTAAAGCAATTCAGGACGTAGGAAATGCAACTCAGATGCTAAAAGAGGAGGTAATCCATCTGCGAAAGGTAATCGATAAAAATGAAAAATGACCTTTCGGGAGCTCAAATGAAAATTTTAGAAGAAATAAAAAAGAAACCACGTTATCTGGAGCAAATTTCTAAAGACATGAGTTATGCATACAACTATGCTTGCTTTGAATTATCTGGATTAAAGAAAATTGGGTTTGTAATTGAAGAAGAGGATAGTCATGATAAAAGAAGGAAGATTTTATTTCTAACAAATGAAGGCAAGTTATTTTTAGCTAAGATAGAAGCAAGAAAATCTGCCATTGCTAAAATTGATTCTTGGCTTGATAAAAAATTCAATGAAATAGGCATTGACTGCGAGAGGTTATTCAAATAATGGTAAGCAACACAACTAAGAAAATAATTAAAGTAAGCCTTCTGATATTTGTAATTCTTTTAGTTGTTGGCATAATTGGTTTTACAATAACTTCTAAACAACCAAAGATAGAGCAAAATCAAACTACCAACAGCACATCAATAAGTTATGAGGATAAAACAACAGTTTCTGGAAGAGGGGCTTTACTTTTAGGAATAATATTTATTACGGTTTTGATAATTCTCTTTTATATCATTAGAAGGAGTCCAGATTTCTATAAATTATTAACCGATGAAGAAACAATAAAAGTATCAAGAGAAATTCTTCTTAATCTTTACAACTTTAATTTTGAAAATAAACAGGGTTCTGTTGCTTATTATTTTTCATATTATAATGGTGGAGATAAAAGATATCCTAGAGCCATTATTGGTTGGAATTTAAAACAAAGAAGCGATGCTGAGGGAAGTATAGAACCTTTGCACGCACATATTTTAACAATTGATTTAAGCAGAAAAAATCCAGATAGAGACCATCAATTTTTAGGAGCATTAACAAAAGATGAAGCTCTGAAGTATTTGCATGATTTATACTTTGGAAGAATAGGACAGAGCGTTGATCCGATAAAGCAAGAGAGAATTATTCTTTCTGAAGCAGAACAAGAAGCAATCGAAGAGCTGAAAAAAGAGAAACTAAAGGAAGAGGTGAAAAAGAATGATAAGTGAATGGTTTCTCATAGGTAGTTTAATTGGAATTTTCTTTTGTTCAATCTTTAATGTAATCTCGAGAAACAGCGAATATGCCCCACTTATCGCTTTTCTGCTTTCAATTTTAATGACGCTTATTGCATGGGGGGTGCTAAGTCTATTTTAAAT
>JBAXEZ010000011.1:0-20318 GCA_037140195.1 archaeon | reverse complement strand
GATTTAGATATTCTAAATTAAATGTAGAGAGAAACGAAGAGTTAAAAGGAGAATTAAAAATTACTCCAAACATTAACATTGAGTCTATTGAAAAATTTAACTCGGACTCTAAACAAGAAATATTGCAAGTTACTTTTCAATTTGGTATAGATTATTCTTCTTTAGGTAAATTAGATCTTAATGGGAAAATGTTTTTAGCAGCAGATTCAAAAACCCTTAAAGATACTTTAGAGGGTTGGAAAAATAAAAAACTAGACAATCAAATTAATTTAGTTATATTAAATACTATTATGCAGAAAGCATCTCTTAAAGCATTAGAATTAGAAGAAGAGATGAATTTGCCTCCTCATATTCAATTACCCAGATTACAGTTAGGTGAAAAGAAATAAATATTTTTATCCAAAACTTCTTAAACACATTTTTAATAATTCATTTAGGCCCACATGGCACAATGGTACTGCAATGGTCTCGAATTTTTCAAAATTCGATTGGAAGAGTAAATCTTACTTTCGAACAGTGAGGAACGAGCGCACCATGCCTTTACAGGCTTCCCGGTCCGATTCCGGGTGTGGGCGTCAGTTACTTAGTTTAAAGTAGTAGGATAAATTTATCCTATTCAATTTATTTTCTAACAAAAGGAGGTAATTTAAATTAAATATAATTATTTTGGAAGATTAGTAATTATAGGTTCAATTGCTGCAATTACAACGTTCGGCGTTGATTGTGGAACAACACATCATAGACCTTACGATGGAAGACATGCTCTAGAAATAAGAAGTAATCATTATGGAATTGGAGAGCATGGAAATAAACCAGGATATCTTGGAAATGCTCATAAATCTGAAGCACCTAAATATTCCTAGTCAAAGTATGCTCCCTATACCAGAAGCTAAAAGACCAGAACATAAAAAAGGCTTTAAAAAGAAAGTAAATTAAATCTTTTACTTTATTAATTTTCTATTTTAGCTTTTTGTGCCCTAACTCCTCAAAATAGGGCCTTTTTACTCCCTTTTTCCAAAATTATATAGATTTCCATTTTTATTAATTATTAAAAATTATAATCTTTGAAATTTTTCAGAAAACTTTGGAGAGTTAATTATTATTTATCGGCTTTCAGGAGTAGTTACTAACATATAGGGGATTTTTAGTCATTTTTGCCATTTATTTAACATCTCTATTTCTTATTCTTAGTCCCTCAATAATTTTTTGGAGAAATATCCTCTTTTTTTGCTAAGTTTTCTATTTTTTTCAGTGGTTTTACTAAATTTACAAAAATATCACTCCTTAATGCTTTAAGTGGAGAGAAATACTTTACATATATTCTATCTTCTTACTCCTTTTTCTCACTTAGAATAATTAATTAGTTTAAAATGGATAAAAAAGCAATAAGAGTCTTGGTTCCACTAGTGGGTGCAGAGATCAAATTGCTCTTTCTCTCAAAAATAGATAAAATCCTCTACTTCTGAGTAAGCAAGAATGAAGGAAATCTAGAAAAGAGTAATTCTTTTACTAGGGGATCTAATTTTTCTTTCAGTTCTTCCTCCTTTCTTACTTCTGTATTTTAATAAAGAATACTACTTTTACTATTTTAATGAAATTTAGATAAAACTAAGTTTATACTATTATAACTTGTTTCTTTTCTATAGTTTTCTGTTAATATACAAAAACTATTTAAACTCAAAACCGAATAATTATTCTATGCCCTCAATTTCTAAGGAAAAAAAAGAAAAAATTCAAGAACAGCTGATATATTATCTCTTCACTATCTTTCCAAAACAGATTTTTACATCATATATTGCAAAAGAGATGGCCCGCGATGAAGAATTTATTAAAAAATCGCTTTTAGAATTAGAATCCAAAGGAGTTTTAGTAAAAATTGATAAAAATTCGCAAGGAGTTAAATACGAAAAACGTGCAAGATGGCGAATATCAAATGAAACTTATGAAATCTACAGTAATCATCAAAAAACACAGCAAAATGTTTCTCAAAAAGTAGAAGAAAATTTATAGTTTTAATAGGATTTTCAAAGATATATCTTTTAGAATAATTAACATTAAAAAGACTGGTTGTTTTTTATTCATATGGATCCTGTAAAAGAGGCCTTTCAAAAGATTAAAGATGAGATTTCTCTATTAAAAGAAGAAATATTAAATTTAAACAGAGAGCTATCTCTTCTCAAAGCTCAACAGTCTATCTCTCCATATCCAACAAATATCTCCTCGGATACTGCTTATCCCACAGGCATACCAGCAGAAAGTCCAACAGTTCCACAGGAAATAGGGGGGTCCAAAATTGTTAAAACAAACAGTTCCACAGGAAATAGGGGGGTCCCAACAGACAATTCAACATATAGACCAACAGACAGACAAACAGACATTTTAGGCAGTTTATCCTCAGAAATAAGTTCAAAACTCAATCTAGAAGATGTTCAAGAGACCCTAAATACTCTCGATAACTTCAAAAAAGAACTTCGCCTTAAGTTTAAACGACTTACTCCTCAAGAAATGCTTATTTTTACTTCCATATATAGTTTGGAAACCAAAGGTGTAGAAGAAATAACATATAAAACGATTGCAAATAACCTAAATTTAAGCGAATCGTCAATCCGTGATTATATCATCAAATTAGTGGCAAAAGGCATTCCTATAGTCAAAAGAAGAGTAAATAACAAGCAAATTGCCCTACAGATCTCTCCCAATCTTCAAAAAATTGCTTCTCTATCAACAATTATTAAACTTAGAGAGCTTTAAGTTATAATTCATAATCGGCTAAACGAATAATTAATTTCATTTCTTTCAAAAGGACCCTAAATCTCTCTTATTTAGGTTTGTCCTCGGCAAATTTTATTCTTTTTTAGCATTTTTCAGATTCCCTATATCTGAAACTCACTTTTTCATTAAAAATACACTTTCTTGCCTTTATTTTTAACCCTCTCTTTTCAAGGATTTTTTAATATAACTATAAATCTCTCTTACGTCTCTCACTTTTTCTTGTAGTATTTTCATTATTCTCTATTTACTATAACTTTTTTACCTGATTTAACTCTCACTTTTTCCTTTTTGAGTATAATTTGCCTCATTTCTTCAGGAATATAGACTCTTTTCTTACCATTTGCCTCTCTTGACTCCTCAATTAGCCCCTCACACTTCTGTTTTATCATATTTATTTGACCTCTAATTGTACTTTTATCTTTTCCCAAAACTATTGCTAGATCCTCATAGCTTAATTTTGTTTCTGCATTTACTAAAGCCCATACAATCCCTCTCTCCATCAAAGTTAAATTATCTAAAATACTTGATTGAACAGCCGTTTGAACAGTACTTTGAACATCAGAAACAAGCGTTTGTTTTATACCTAATGGCTGTTGTTGTTTAGAAATCTTATTTCCAAACAAGGAAATAAAATCTTTTATATCATCAATTTCATTCTGCATAACAAAAATTTGTTTTTTCATTTCCTCTACTTCAACAGAATGCTGCTTCGTATTGCCGTCGAAATGACTTATCCATTGACCTACTTTATTAAAATCATCTTTAACTGCATCAAAAGATTTTTGAATTTCTTCTTTTACAATATTACTTTCTCCTCTTTTTTTAAAAAATCCAAACATGTTATTATTGTTTAAACAACTGCCTTTATAAATGTTTCTATTTTATTAGTTAATTTCATTAAAAATAGCTATTAAATGCCTATTTTATACCTATGTTTATTTAGCAAACAAACATATTTATAGTAGATATGAATGAAAGATATTTGTTTAAAACTAAACGTCCGGAAAACAACAAACAAACAACATACCAACACTCAAACAGATATAGAAAAGTACCTCCAAATGGCTCCTAAGGGGTCATTTTTCTAAACAGTTGTTTAGGCTTGTTTACATTTTTTTCAAACAAACACTGTTTAGTATATTTAGACAGCTAAACATCGAAGCTGAATTATCGGTGTTTTTTAGGAAAGATTTATAAATAAGTCTCTCTTAGCTTTATTATGGGGTGGAAAACAAAATTAGCCGTACCTGCTTTAGCTTCTTTAGGATACTTAGTCGCTTCCTTTTTTGTTAAGGTCGTTCCTTGCCAAATCTCTCCAAACATTCCAAATCCGTCTTATTCCTGGGCTTTATGTACTCTTAATCCTGACAAATCTTCTTTGTTTGGAGTTAGAGAAGTATACTGGGGAATAACCTCTCAGCTAAGTGAGACGTATTTAATTACTCTTGGCCTTATTTTTATTTGTCTTTTTCTCTTTTTAGCACCATTTACTCATAAAAAATCAAACTTCAAAGATAAGAAGAACACTGAAAGGAGGTTTGAAACATATTAATGGCAAAACAAAGTTTTAATTTCTCTGCATTTATTGCATGGATTGTAGGAGTATTAGTATCTCTAGCAGTTGGGTCCGGTATGATCCAACAGGTATTAACTGTTCCATATATCGCGCCTATAATCACTATAATCGCGGGTTGGATTGTAGTAATTGGTGCAATAATTTCCGTAATTGCTGCTCTTTTCGGCAGATAATTACCTCTAAAATTTTTATTTATTTTTTCTTTTTATTCCATAAACACCCAAACAGCAGAAATTTAATCTGTTTAAGTGTTTAAACAAACAGCCTGTTATCGTCGATAAACGCTATTCAAACAGCCGTTTATCTCTTTTTTAGCATTTTGATTAGTTTTATATAGTTCTTTTTTCTTATAAACACATGATTCTGATAAAGGAGGCAAAAAATTAATGGCAGCAACACCACCAGATGCACAAAAGAGGAAAATAGACTGGAACATAGACAGAAGAGTTTATGATGATTTTATGAAATCATGTAGTAATAAGGGCTACGCTCCGCAAGTCGTTGTAGAAAAGATGATGGCAAAGTTCAATCAAACAAAGCAGATATAATTCTGTTCACTCTTTATTTTTTTATTTTTATAATTTTTCACTAGTTCCTTGTTTTTTGGAGGCATTTAAAAATTCTTATACTATTAAATCTTTTTGAAGAAGATAGCCTAACTAACCTTTGGTTAAAAGGCCATAAACTCTTAGCTAACCTTAGTGCATAAAACCGCTGTAATTAAAAAAACAGTTAGCTGGTCGATTCTGATCTAACTCTTTTAGTATCTAAAAGTTTAAAAACAAAACAGCTTTCTAAAACCTATGTCACCCGAGTTACCTAGAAAATTAGATTCTCCACAGGTAGATCTTCCTTTACTTATTTGCGGAGTTACTTGCCTTCGTGCAAGAAAAATCAACGATCATCCTTCCAAAGCAGTACCTTGTTATGTTGGAACTGCGGGCGGAATTGATGTTACTCATGGAAGTACTTGCGCATATAACTTTGTTGAAGGTCAAATAGACTCTGGTCAGCAGTATACTGCCGGAGAAAAACCCAATCTAGAAAGTACATTACCTTCTTCACCTAGTCAACCCAAGTGCACAGACGAAAGTGAAAGAAAGGTTTCCTTTCCTCATGTAGATCCTACTTCACCCGGTTATCATCCATTCAAAAAAGGCGGAGATAATCCCAATCCTTTCATTAAATATTAAAATGCACTTCTTCATCTGTTTATAAATTATTTTCTTGTCCCTATAAGGGATGCGAACTTTCTGCAGTTGGAGCAAGGCAATGTAATTATAGCGATTTAGAAAATTATACTTGCAGGCACACAGGCGAATTATGTGTCGCAAAAGAAGGTCTAGAGGCGTTCACACAATCCCTAGTAGGTGCGGCTCCTTCAATAACTTTAGCGCCTGACTTATTTAATCAAATGAAAGAAAAAGTAGAAAGAGAAAAAAGAAACAAGATTTACGTGGAGATTGCAAAAATGGCAGATCATATTTGTGGACCAAGAGATAAAAAATAAGCTATATTCACTTTAGTGACCTTAGTGCATAAAACCGTATAAATAAAAAAATAGGTAGCTGATCGAACCCTCCAATATCTACTAAACAATATAAATCCTTAAAAAGTCAAAAGATATAAAAGAAAAATGAATAAAAAATTTGAAGACACAAGACTTGGTTCAACTACGCCGGGTTTTTATTTAAACAGAGAGTCTAGATTAATTGCTTATTTTACTGGAGAGCAACACCCAAGAGATTCACAAGCTATGAGGGCCATAACTCCTGGTGGTGATAATGCATATATTTGTGAAAGAGATTTGGCTAAATTTGAATATCTTTCTCCCTTTGCAATCGAAGAACTTTCAAGAGGTCTAAGTCTTGTTAATAGTTTAGTATCTTTACCATCTAACGAAGACGCAGCTACAAAAGAGTATTTGCAAAAAATAAAGAGTTTACTCACTCCTAAAAATTCCTGTGTACAAAGTCAACCTAAGTGCACAGAAAGATATCCTGGAGAGCATGATCCTATAATATTGCAGTTAGCTGATGCATTCCCACCACTTATTCCACCAAAACAGGCATAAATGTCTACATTTTTATCAAAATTTCCCTTTATGGTTCGTACAAGATACATTGTTGAGAGTCGGATTTTACTCAAAAAGCAAAGAAAAATCGCGTTTCTTGGCCAAATTTAGAAAATCGCATATAAATCTCCAGCCAAAAAATATAATTATCTTAAATCGCCTAGAATCCAAAAGTTGCAAACATTTTTGAATCAGAAATATTCCTTACCTAAGTGAAAAACTCTTTAAACAAAATTAATAATTTTATAACTTAAGCTAACCTAAGTGCACAAAAGAATTAATCTATTAACTAATGTTAGAAAAATGACACCCATTTAAAAATTTAATTTATATAATCTACTTTTAGAACTATTTTTCTTTTTACTATTTTATTTTCTATATGGGGGCGTTATGTCTGCTAAGGTAATTCCTATAAAAGAATATTTTCTTATGTCTCCATTATCTGGGTTTCTACAATTTGTGTAAGAATCTCCCGCACCTCTGTCTGCATTGAGTGCAGCCTTTGTTCTTTCAAAAGAACCATCACTGCTGTCTCTTATTGACTTAATTCTAAAAACTTTTACACCTTCTGGAATATTTAACTCAATCATAAAAAATTAATATTTTCTAACTATTTAAATATTTATATTCTCCAAAATCTATTTAAACCATGGTTCGTACAATCTATCATGAAAAAAAGAGTTGCTGTAAATGATTTGATGCAAAAAAATTATTCTTATTTTTTAACCGAGCCAATTGGTAAAAATTTTGATCCGGAGTTTAAACCAGAGTTAACACCCAAACAGATGTTGGCTTTAGGTGTTTTTAGTGGAAAATACATGACTGACTGTAAAAAAGAGTTTCCTTCGTCATGGTTCGCACAAGCTAAACTTTCTCCTTTACATCCTCAAGATTCTCTAAACTACTTCAAAGTACACGCTTCACAACCTCTCTCCGTTTGGCGAGAAAAAGGCTGGATTTATCGCGAGGATCCGCGGGGATGGTTTCAATGGTATTGTCGATATTTCATGGGCCGTAGAATTCCCGAAGAAGACCAAAGACAAATCAAACGTTGGAAAGCGATGAAAAGGCACATATCTCAACTAAAAAAACATTGTAAACCTGGAGAAATTTTTTGTCGTCCAATTCAACGGCAAGCACTCTTACATTGGGCATACAACTCTAGGAAATTATAATGGTAGATCAATTTTTCAGAAAAGCAAAAATTACCGATGCAAAAGAACTTTCAAAATTACGAAGAGGAGTTTTTGGAAAGATAAAAGGAGAAGAGTATCTTCCTTCATTTGTTAAAGCACTGAGCGACGCAAATTCTCCTAATGATATCAAACGCAAAATAAAATCCTATAGTATTTTTTGTTTAGTAGATAAAAAAGAAATTATAGGTATGGTTGGTTTGAATGGCATAGAAATTAAAGGTGTTTTTGTAAAAGTTTCCCATGTGAGAAGAGGAATAGGTACAAAATTAATGGATTTTATCGAAGAATATGCTAAGAAGAAAGGATTAAAAAAAGTTCATCTTTGGTCTGCAGAAAAAGCAAAAGAATTTTATAAAAAATTAGGGTATAAATTAATAAAAAAAGTTTCAAAACCCTATAAAAAGATAAGAAATGTAAATTTTGTTATGGAGAAAGAATTATGAAATTTGAAACAAAAACAAAATCTTTGATGTATGGGATGGAATTTACTCACGGGGCGCGTCGTGCAATTGTTTCAGCACTAGGATTATTATACTTTTTTTCCTTTGGGTTTAGTCTTATTTCTATAACTACTCTTTTTTCAATTTCAACAATTATCATGCTTTTCTTTGAATTTCCGACAGCAGCTATTGCAGATTATGACTCGAGGAAAAAGTCTCTTTTAATTTCTTTTTTTCTTATGTTTTTAGCTTTTTTCGGTATTTTTTTCTTTAAAACTTTTTGGCCACTCGCATTTTCTTGGATACTTGCGGACATAGCTTGGACTTTTTGCTCTGGTGCTAACTATGCTTGGGTAATTGATACGCTCGGTTATTCTGGAAAAAAGTTAAAAATAATTTCTATAATCTCAAAATCTTCTTCATTCGAGAAAGCTGGCAGGGCAATCGGCGGCTTGATAGGGCTTGTTTTAGTATTGATTAACTTTCGTTTTGTTTGGTTACTTATTTCTCTGTCTTACTTGTTCTTTTTATTTATTTTTTGGAAATACGCCGAAGAAAGAAATTTTAAGAAAATAGAAACTCATCATCACTTTCTGAAAAAACCCCTCATTCAGGCAAAGAAAGTATTTGGTTATCTTTTCAAAAAAGAAAATAGGCAAATAAGGAACTTAAATTTTATTGATATGCTAAACAGTGCCTCGCTAAGTGCTTTTTTTGTTTGTCTTCCTTTGGTTTTCTCACAGTCATTCGGAATTTCAACTAGTAATATTTCAGGAATATACGCAGGTCTAGCTGTAGTAGTAATCTTTGGACCAATGTTAGCTGGCAAATTAGGGGCTCTTAAAACTAAATCTCTTTTAGTTTCTTTCACAGCCTTGGTTGGAGCCTGCATGTTATCTTTTGTATATTCTTCAATACTGTTGGTTTCTCTAATTTTTTTAGTTTTACTTGAAATTTTTATGACGTCTTACAACACTTCCCTAGATTCTGCCTGTCATCATTTATTTCCATCAAAAATTAGAGCCTCGCTCGGTTCAATGACAAATATTTTATGGGCTATATCACATGCCTCTGCGGTATTTTTAGCAGGAATTAGCATCTCTTTCTTGGGTTTACGTGAGACTGTCTTTATCTGTGGATTGATATTACTTTTATCGGCCACTCTCTTTTTCTTTAAACTTGGAGGGACAAAATGAACACCGAAGACTTTCTAAAAAAGCTTGAAATAGAATTGAAAATTTCTAAAAACTCTCAATACACAATTAGAAATTATCTAGATGCAAATAAACAACTGTTTGAACAACTACACAAACAACCAGAAGAGATAGAAGTTGACGACGTTAAGCAATTTATGGCAGAAAAATTAACAGAGAAATCTTCTTCATCTATTATCTTATTCTTAGCAGCGATAAAATATGCTTACACAAACATTTTAAAAAAAGATGTTACACTAGGAATCAAACGACCAAAAAAAGAAAAAAGAATTCCAACAGTGATGACAAAGGAGGAAGTTAAACGACTAATAAACAGCATTTATAGCGACAAAAGCCGTTTGATGGTTTCAATGCTTTATGCTTGCGGCTTTCGTATTTCAGAATTAATCAACTTAAACATCGCCGATTTAAACTTTTTGGAAAAAACGGGCATGGTTAAACAGGCAAAAGGAAAAAAAGACCGGGTGTTTAATATTCCAGAGTTTTTAGTTGCTGACTTAAACAAGCAAATAGAATCGCAAAAAAAATTAAATCACGAATTATTGTTTTCAAACGAAGAAACTGGAAAAAAGCTTTCTGCCTCAAACATTGAAAAAATTGTTCGTAAAGCCGTCAAACGTGCAGGAATACAAAAAGATGTTCATTGTCATACACTTCGACATTCGTTCGCAACCCATTTATTAGAAAATGGTGTCGATCTAAGAAGTATTCAAACACTCTTGGGGCATTCATCTATTTCCACCACAGAACTGTATACTCACATAAGTACTCAGCAGATAAAGAGTATTAAAAGTCCAATAGATAGCTTATAAAAATATTTTTTTACCAAACGCCATTGATTATAGGGAGCATTTGTACTTTTCCATTTTGATAAATTGCAGCATTACAACCCATCGCGGCACTTATAGATCCTGCCATATAATGTAAATTCTGTCTCGAACTTGTACCAACTACATACGAATCTCTAAATTGTTCTGGCGCGTGTTTGTGTCCAATTATTGCTCTCCCCATCGTTTCATCAATTTTTTTTATAGCAAATCCTTTAGAGCCATTAACTCCAATATGGCCATGACTTGATAATCTATATCCCTGTACACATAACTTATCATCCAATCCTAAGAAAGTCACATTTTTAGGAATTTGTCCAAACATTGAGAGTGCTTCTTTCAAATACATATCTGGCTCAACTTTTCCTCTCAATATTCTTCCAGCAAGGCTATGGCAAACTTCTGCATTCCACAAATCTTTTCTTTCATACATTCCACTTTCTAAATATTTTTCTAAAAATGCATCGTGGTTTGATGGGACAATATATACTTCTCCTTTTGCCATCCTAGCTATATGTTGTAGTTCTCCAAATGTTGATCTCAATTCATGTTCTAACGAAAGTTCTCCTCGGGTAAATTGCTGAGCACGATATAGTGGCTTTTCTAAATTCCAGTGTGAAATTGAATTACCTGTAAAAAAATCATGGAGAACCACCTTTTTTGGATTCATTTGTTTAATCATTTCATAATTCGCTTGCATTGTTTCGGGATCATGTTCTCCCCAGTGAATATCTCCTAAAACCAATGCATCAATTCCTATCTTTGTTGGTTTTTTATGTCCATCGTACTGTGTTCCTAAATGAACAAATTTTCCATCTTGCGCAGCAGTAAGGAAATGAAATAAATACGTTTTTTCGTTAAATGCTTCAACATAAATTGCTCCTAGTCTATGGTCTCTTGCTGCTTGATCGCCTCGATCGTTTGATCGGTTATAATTTGGAGTTGTTATTGCGCCAGTAGTGAGTATAAATCTTGGAAACTCCGAAGAGGAAGATGCAACAGGGCACATTCTTTGTTTTGGGTGAGGGAAAATTAACGTTGCCCCATACTTTGCTGTCAAATGTTTTCTAGAAGTTGCAGGATCTACATTTTGAGGAGGAACTCTAACATCTGTAACTGTCGCATTGCTATTTATTTTTGTAAAATGTCTTTCCCAGCTTGTTAATTCTGGAACTCCTCTGAGGCTCTCATGGAAAAGATCTTCTCGAGTACAAACTCCCTTTACTGGAAAAACAGTGAGTTCATCAATATCCTTTCTTTCTGCAAATTCTTTTAAACCATTGTACAAATTTTGATGTAATTTTGCTGGAAGTCCCTCATTGCCCCAAGGAGTTGGCCCATTTTCTTCTGTGTCTTTATAGTAGGATGCTTGTGCACAAGTAAGCAAAAAACGACGAGGATATTTACCTTTAGAACTACCTATTTCTTCAGAACTTCGAGCCTCTTTCTTTGAACTCATGCTTATTGCAGATATGTTTCCTTTAAAAAGATTTATGTACAAAAAAACACTATTTAACAGAATAATTTTTCTAGATTTTAACCAAAACTGACTTTAATTAAATACATATAAATAATTACTCCAATAAGAATTGCTATTCCTGCAAAAATTAACAGGGTAAATGCAAACTCCAAAGAGTCTGTTTGTTCTCTTAATAACGTTAGTTCATCCTTATTCGCCTTTCTTATTCCCGTTAAATCTTCGTCCCAATCTCGTCGTTTTATATAACCTAAAATTACAAATCCTGCTCCCATCGCAACTAAAACCCAAATCATAAATAGCAATCCTAAAATTGTCCAGCCTACGCCTATCAAGAACATAACATAATAATCAATCACTCTTTTTTTATAACGATAATTTAAAAATCCAAAGGCGATGGCCATTATCAATGAAACTGCAAAGATTACTAATAACAAAATCGTCCTTTGTATCATAGCTAAACTAGTTATTGGAAATTTATAAACCTTAGTTATCTCCAAATTTTGAGTTATCTTTCATTTATATTGCAAATCCTTAATTTTTTAAACTCTCTTTTGTTCCGATTACTATGGCTTGTGAAAAATGTGGGTATCACGACAAAAAAGAGGGAGAAAAATTAGGTGTAAAACTTTGCAAAATTTGTTTAACTTTTGCACCGGAGCAAGAGTCTGACTTCCAAAATTATATTTTAGAAAAACTAGACTGGAAATCTTTAGAAACTTTTAGAAAATATGGCCAATCAACAGGCAGTCGACAAAAAAAAGGAATGGATGAAAAGGCAAAGCAAGGTAAAATTATGACTCGTGTAGCTCTGGGCTATTCTCTTTCTAACGAGTCTCTTATTCCTAACGAGTTTGCTTCAAAAGTTCACTCTATCTTTAGAACATTTCTAAATCAGAATTACTCACTAAATAATATGGCAAAGCATTATGAGCTTTCAGTTAACGGCCTAAAAAAAATTCTAAAAAATAGAACTTATCTTGGTGAAGTTAAATTTGCAGGAAATCTATACAAATCAAATCATCCTGCCATAATTAATCCAGAAATATTTTATGCCGTCCAAAGAAAATTAACTGAAATTAGTAAAAAGAAAAAAGTTATATAAATGCAAATTCTGTTCCTACAAGCATTTGTCTAGGAGAATATCCTACATTTCCAACCGTTCTAAAAGAACCTATAGCATAATGTTCATTGGTTAAGAATAAGTCTCCAGTATCTACATTGAGCAATGCTCTTCTTAGATCTTTTCCGCCTTTACTGCTGTTCAATTCAAGATAAACTCCTTCCGGTATTTCTCCCTCTTTATTCTCATAAAATTTATCTCTCCATCTGGCAGTTAGAATTCCCACTAGTGCTTCTGGTTGACTAAGTTGTTCTAGTAATCCTTCGTCAGATGTTTCTCTTTCAAAATTTCTTCTGTTCCATCCCCTATTTATTAAAGCCTTTGCTGCTATTTAAATCTTTCGTTTTTGTTACTACTAAGAAGATACAATATATTCCTTAAATCTGCACAAATTCCTTGTACTTCATATTAATAATTTTCTAAAAATATAACTATCTATACAATGTCTATCTATTTAGCCGTAGGCTTCTATGAGCAAACTATCTATAAGAAGTTTGTCTCTTTGCACGAGCTTTAGAATCTCCGGGTTTGTAGGCTTCCTTTCTTCTAATATCTGCAACAAGCATGTTTCTATCATAGGCTACAAATCCTGCTCTTATTTTATCATTCTTTGTAAACTCTACAATTGCTCTTGCAATAGCGAGTCTGGATGCTTCAATTCTAGATGCTGTTCCACCACTAGCCACATTTACAGAAATATCAAAATTCAATTTTCCTAAAATTTGTTCAGCAATAATCAACGGTTCCTTTAATTCTAACTGTTGTAACATTGGGAAAGCTCCTATTGCCTTTCTGTTTATGGTAACAATTCCTGTTCCATCTTTTATTGATGCTTTAGCAATAGCCGTTTTTCTTTTACCAGATAAGATCATCATATTTCTTTAACTATCTCTCCAAGAACAACATATTTAATTGGTTTTTTAACTGCATTAGCAACTGTTTTAACTTGCTTTAATTCTTCAGCGGATAAATCTCCATTTCCAATATAACATCTTAATCGATCGTAAGCTTCTCTTCCCTTAGATCTATCTCTACTAGGTAACATTCCTCTAATCATCCTTTTCATAAATCGGTCAGGATATCTAGAAACTTTTGGACCTTTCAAACCTACACCCCCAAGTGTAATCCACCAGTGTAAATTATTTCTTATTTCTGCTCTGTCTCCCGAGATAATTGATTTTTCAGCATTAATAATAACTACTTCTTTTCCTTTTAATAATTCTTTACATGCAACGCTACCAATTCTTCCAACAACAGCTCCCTTTGCATCTAAATAAATTTTCATTGTAATATTTTAACTCCCTTTAAGTCTTTATTAGATTTTAATTCATCGGCTAGATATATAAATTCTGCCTTTGCTTCTTTGATTTTTTCAATTGCCTTTTCAGAAGCATCCCAGGAAATTATCTTAGCTTTCTTTGTTAAAACTCCAGAAGATAATATTTTTCCAGGAACAAAAACTTTGTCTCCCTCTTTTAACATTTTGTCTAGTTGTGTTAAATTAAAAACAGATTTCTTCTTTCTTGGTGTTGCTAATATTTTAGCGATAATAGGATTTTCTTTTTTCAATTGAACAATAACATCGACTAGTAAAGGGTTAGCCTTCTGTCTCATTCTATTTTCAATTTTTGTCTTGCTTATTACTATTTTTTTCATTTTGTATAAATCTGCTTAGAAATCATATAATGATTTCCTACTAAATCGCGTTAGCTCGCAGGATAAAATTTACTACTAAACTGCTTTTATAAAGCTTTTGTTTTAGTTAATTTTTTATTTTTGTCAATAAGGAGATGCCTACGTTACTCGCGTTTTGCATTCGTGATTTCCTGATTTTGTTTTCTCCGAAAATATTTTATCGAAAGCGAAACGCTCGGTCAAACTGGCAGCCCGTTTTTCCACTCCGATAGTTTTATAAGTAATTTTTATCGTAAATGTTCATCTCGGGGAGATGCCGGAGTGGTCAAACGGGCTAGATTAAGGCTCTAGTAGCTCACGCTTACGGGGGTTCGAGTCCTCCTCTCCCCATTTTGCCAAACTCCTAAAGAGTTGGCAAGGTAACGAGTTTATGAGTTACCGCTATCGGACTTTTTCGATGAAACCAAAGGTTTCAAATCATGCGAAAAAAGTCCTCAAGATATTCTATAATATGAGGAGCCCTGTAAACGAGGGTCGAACTTTTTGGCTTTTTAAAATAATTTTCTATTGTAAAAATTAAAAGAGTGGAAAGCGAGTAGAGTCCTCCTCTCCCTATGATGTAAATATTTATTAACTTCTAAATAAGAATATTCTCATGGGAATTCAAGTAGAATTTACACCGGACCTAGCTCTAAGAAATATAGAAGAATTCAAAAAAGGAAATCGAAAAGAAGGAGAATGTATCCCTACCGATTTGACTGTCGGAGAAGTCTATAATTTTTTAAAAAAAGGACAACGGCTTTTTTGGCTGAGTGATGATGAAGAATGGTCTAGAGGCGAACTTCCACTATGCGAAACAAAAGGCGGGGGAAAATTTTCCAGTCCTTGTGCGAGCGTAAAAATATTAGAAGCAACTCACTTTTTAGAAAAAGGAGATATTTGGACAAAAGGCAAATATAAAGTTATTGAAGTTTTCAAAGATGATAGAGTTCGTTTTAATTGTTTTAAAAAAATTAAATAATTTTACTTCAAAGATTTAGCAACTTCGTCTAAATTCTTGTTTAATGCTTTAACAGCACCCTCAAAGATTTCATCAGCAGAAATTTGTCCCCAAGACTCTATTACATAAACAATATTATCCGTAGGTGTAACTTTTATTCCTTCAAATTCTTGTAAATCTTCAACATCTAAATCAAATTTCCAATCATTTTTAACAACTAGTTTTCCAGCTTCAAATGCAAATACGTCTGGATGTATTACTGCAAGTTCTTGTCTTTTTTCAGCATCTTTTCCAATATCTATCTTATTTAATATTCTATAGAAAATTAAACCAGGGGAGAATTTAGAATGATTAACTGCTTTTCCCTGTCTTGCTTTTGCAACAACAACCACTTCTTGATTTTTATCTAATATTGTCAATGGCAGGCCTTCAATTACTGCGTCTTCGCCAAAATCGCCAGAAACAACATCAATTTGTTTTCCGTTAGCTTTAACACTTAATTTCATTTCAACAACTTCACCATCCTTTACTTTTCTATTTTTCAAAGGAATCAAAGCCATTCTATGTGCGAGCACTTCATCATACAAAGCCGAATCATTCTTATAAATATCTACTTCATCAATTGCAAGAATCGGGATTTCGTTAGCGCTTCTTCTTATTGCATTAGCTAAAGTCAACCCCATGTCAGAACTGAATACAATCTTCTCGTCTGTTTTTATTATTTTTTTTATCATGTTGTTATTAGTTTTTTTTGTTTTTTAAACTCTTTGGCCGCAGGCTATAGAGGTTAGAGTACTAAACTCTTCTACCACGTCGTCCGCCACCTTTCTTAGGTCCTCCACGAGGAACTCTTGTTATATCGGCAATACTTATGATTTTGAAACCTTCTTTAGATAATGTTTTTACCAAAGCATGTGCTCCTGGTCCGGGCCCTGTGCTAGTTGTTTGTCCTCTTACTCGAACATACAAGGATGTTATTTCGTAATCTTTAGCAACTTCTTTCAATCTTTTAGCAATAAACATGGCAATAGTTGGGTTTGCTTTAAGTCTGTCTTGTTTTGTAATTATTCCGCCAGAAATTTTGGCAATCGTGCTTCCTGCTAAATCTGTAAGTTGTGCAACTGTGTTGTTAAAAGTACTATAAATGTTTACAATTCCTGTTTTTGATGTATCTTTAGCCATTGGTTAATTAGTTTTTTCTCTCCTTTAAAGATATTTTGTTTTCTAAATTTTTAGATACACTAAATGAGGGAATATTCACAATTCTTTCATCAACAATAACATTCTTATGAGTAATTAACTGTCTTGCTTCTAGGATCGTTCTAGCTAGCCCTTTTTTGAATACCATTGTTTGTAATCTTCTGTTTAGAACAGCCTCTGCGGTCAATGCCAGTACATCAGAGGTTACTTTAACCTCTAAACCCATATTTTGTAGTCTCTGGAAAAATTCTTCACTTTCTTTTCCTTTTGTTGAAATTAATTTCTTTGCTCTTTTTCTAAATCCTGCAACTTTTGCAGCCGCTTTCCAAACTTCCGTCTTACTCTTCAATCCATATTCTTTCTGAACTTTATTATCATTCTCAATTCTAGAAGCTTCAAACATCTTTTTAGGCCTCGAATACAGATTGTGTTTTCTTCTAATATCTCCCATTATTTCTTAACTCCTTTGCTCATTGCAGCAGCATTCATTTTTGCTTTATTATCCGTAGGTGTTTTACTCATACCACTCTTCTTCTTATTCTTTCTGAAGTGTGATTTTGTTCTTTGACCTCTTACTGGTTGACCTAATGTATGTCTCACTCCTTTGTAAGCTTTTATCTTCTTTAATCTTTTTATATCAAAATCAACTTGTAAATGCAAATCAGCACCATAAACATGTTTATCAACACCTTCATCTCGATCATTTCTTCTATTAAACAAAAACCCTGGAAGTCCATGCGGTTCTGAAATAAATTTTTCAATCTTTTGAATTTCTTCTTGAGTTAAATCCTGTATTTTTTTATTTCTATCAACGCCAGTCATTTTACAAACAGCATTTGAAAAAATCCAAGAAATTCCTCTAATATCACAGATTCCTCTGTAGAGTTTTTTATCTCCTCTAATATCTTTCTGTAGGATTCTAACTAACTTTACATATTCCTCTTGCTTTAAATGAGGATTTACCTTCTTTACTTTCTCTTGTTCCTTTGCTATTTGTTGTTCTTCGCTCATCTTATAAATAGATTATGTCTCTGGATTTCCGTTAACTCTTCAAAAATACGTTTTTCAATCGCTTTTTGGGGGTCAGGAACTCCTGAAACTCTTGTTTTAATTTCACTCATTGATTCGAAAGGTTTTTTATCTCTCTCGTCGAGGATTGCTTGACAATGCTTCTTTCCAAATCCTGGAAGTAATTCAAACTGGTGAAGTCGGGTATTTATAGCTTGTGCTTTATTAAAAAATTCAACAAATTGTTGTTCTTTTTCTTTTACTGCCTTCGAAATAAATTCAGCCAATTGCATTTTTGCAGTTTCTGTTAATTTTTCTCTCAATAATCTTCCCTGAATGAATTGAATTTTATCTCTTTTTCCTTCGCCGATATAAACTTCTTCAGCTTGTTGGAAATTTTCTCCTTTTCTTGGAGCTAATTGTAATAACGTGAAATTATTTTTACCTATTGCTTGGACTACGGGCATAGTTCTTCCTTCTAGAGGATAACCGTAAGGTAAATAATCTAATACTACTGCAATCTCTTCCTTTTCCATTTTAATATTTCTTCACAATGTCCAATATCTTTGTGATTTCTTCTTGATCTAAAGATACATCAGGCAGTATTTTAATTAAGTCAGCAGCATCTTGTGGTAGGAAGTTTACAATATTTACAATGTATTCTTCTTTCATCTTCATTAACTTTAATCCTTCCAATTCTTTAGCTAATTCTTTTGCATCGGTAGGTTTCATTTTATAGAACATTTTAATAAAATCCCTCACCTTCTTCGCTTTTTCTCCATCTCCGACTAATTCTAAAACTTCTGAATATGCTAATGGTCTTTGATCTTTTATCATTGTAATTTTTTTAAATGTATTGGATGAATAATAAATTGTTTAGCTAAATTTCCATCCAACATTGCGATTATTTTTGAACGTCCTCGTGTGCCTGTTATTTTGCCTGTTCTTCCAATTATTCTCTGTGGAAAAGCGGAAGGTATACTCGATTCATTGACAACTGCAACTGTATCTCCTATTTTTAATTCTTTAAAGTATTCACTAAGTTGAATTTTCCCTCGTTGCCTAACGTTTTTTGTTATTACTGCCATTTTATTTTCTTTCTAATTTATGTTGTATTTCTTTGAACATTTTTTCCATCACAAGATCAATTGCGACGAAAGGATTGATGTCCTGTTTTTCGGACATAACAGTTCCACTCTTATACTCTATGTGCCCATTCACTTCAAAGTTATTTACCTTTACTTTTGAGTGGGCTTTTATTTCAAGTTTGATTTTGTTATACTCAGTGATTTTTTCTATTTTCTGAGCATATTTTTCTACTATCTTTTTCGCAACAAGAATTTCTTCTTTGTCGAGGCAATCAAACCTTTCCAACACGATTTTACTATTATTTGAATCGGTCTTCATTTTAATCAGACAAAAAAGCCATTTTTAAACCTTCCGACCGATGAGTTTATCTCTCTTTTCATCCGTCGCAGCTGATTTAGAGACTTCCAATAAAACTTAATTAAAAGTATTCATTTATTCTACTCTAACAAGGTAAAATCGAGTTTTCGATTTGAATTTTTATAAAATTCCTAATGAGTTTCGCTTACTCGTCCAAGTTCCATATTGCCTTTAGACATCTCGCTATTAGTGCCCTCTACAATTGCTTTGAACATTTTTTCTCCCCATACGGCTTTCCCGCATCGGTCACAAACATCCATAGCTCTCTCAGAAGGGACTTCGCCCTTACAATACACACAACATTTTTTAGCTACCATTTTACCTCATTTAAATTAATTATTTGTTTCTACAAAATTCTCTTTTTAAATACTTCTATTCTCAGGAATACATTTCAAAAGGTTTAAAAAGAAAAGATAAAGTTTAGTAATATGAAAAAGGTGATAAATTCAAGTATACTCTTAGTTTTGGCTTTGTTCTGTGTTAGTTTTATTTCCGCAACAACAACAGAATGTAATCCAACCGTCCAACTATTGAGTCAAGATTCTTATCCTGCAATTCCCGGAGATTATGTTAAACTAGTATTTCAAATAGATGGAATCTCAGACTCTGCTTGTGGAGATATTTCTTTAGAACTTTCTAATAAATATCCTATTGCATTCGACCCCGGTCAAGAAAGTAAAGTTTCTCTAAAGTCTGGCACATTTGTTAAAGATTATTCGACTCATAAACTTGTAGCCTATAAAGTTAGGGTAGATCAAAATGCAGTCGATGGAGACAATCCTATCGAAGTACTATTATCTAAAGGAACATCGGACGGGATAGAGTCAAAAGAATTTAATCTTTTCGTAGAAGATACGAGGGCAGATTTTGAATTATATGTAAAAAATTTTGATTTTACCACAGATTTTGTTACTCTAGAAGTTTTAAATATTGCAAAAGTTGACGTTAAATCTATCGCTCTTGAAATTTTGGATTATCCGAACTTAACTGTTAAAGGTGCAAAAACAAAAATTATTGGAGACTTAGACTCAAACGAATATACTACTGCAGAATTTGAGATGATGCCTGCTGAAACAATTATCCCTGTAACTGTTTTCTATACTGATAAAGCAGGTTTTAGAAGATCAATAGACAAGAATGTTACTCTAATCCCTTCTTTATTTCAGGATAGAAAAGCTGATCAGAAATCAACTCCTGTAACAAGCTATATTATTGGGGCAGTTATTATTATCGCTGTAATTTACTGGATATACAAAAGAAGAAAAGCTAAAGAAGCTAAGAAAAGAAATTAATACGTTTTAAAATGAATTATTATTTTGAATATGAAAAA
>JBAXEZ010000010.1:0-21580 GCA_037140195.1 archaeon | reverse complement strand
GTTATATTTTAAATAACTAAAAAGTGATATAGGTATAATAAAAAAGTTATATTAACGTGTTTCAAAGATTCAGTTGGTTACAAAATGTAACTGCCTCACTTATCATCTAACCTATTTTAGAATTATAAATATTAGCAGTATTGATAATATAAAAAGCTTGTCCTCACATTGTGTCACCCTTGGGTGGGCCGCTGTGTAATTAGTTTGATGAGTAGACAAAATTAATTAATACCTATAAAATTGAAGTTGAAGAGATGATTAGCTAAAAATCAAATAATTCTTTAAGAACTTAATTTTTAACAGATTTATTTACCTGAACACTTACAAGTAGAAGTTTCCTTTTTTGTGTGTTGGTTAGTTTTGTAGATTACAGTACAATTAAGCCCGAGATCATTAATAGAAGTTAAATAATTCTTTAAATCCCCTCACGCACCTAAACAATCCTTATATTTGTACATAGATTTCAACTTCCAAGCCAAAGCAACGCTAGATAAATTAGTCTCAAAACGCAAATCCCCATTCTGATTAGCCTTCTCAATAATAGCACAAAAATTCTTATTCGTTAATTCCTCTAAATATTTAGAATCCAAAAGAATAACTATATCTGCCTTCCCCTCTCCTTCCACAATCTTTCCAGTACTAACTAAATAACTTTTCTCAATCGTTTTACTTCCAGAGTCCAAATTGTAAAATTTAATTAACATAGTAGATCCAGCAGGAACCGACTTAACAATAGAATTGCCAGAAATAACTTTGGCAAAATTAGAGTAATTAACAGGAATAGTCGGTGTTGGAGTAGAATTTGTTACTTTAACAACTTTCTCAGGTAAAGAATCCACATACGCAAAAACAAATAATCCCGCAATAATCCCAATTAGAACAATTCCAAGAATTATTGCAAATATTTTTTTCATAGGAAACCTAAAAATTAACCATATTTAAGATTAGTTATTTAACAAAATTATTTATATCTTCCAAGTCTAAAAAACATCTGCTTAGACTCAGGAACCTCAAAAGTAGCATTAGTAAGAACCGAATTGTAAATAGCGGAGTTTGTTATCCAAGTAGAATGGTCTGATAGGTCATTTGTAGTATATGTGGGATGATATTTTTGACCAACAGGAAAATTGTCCGCTGTCAACTCTACGTAGGGTTTACCCAAAAATTTAATGAACTTAAATTGTCTAATAACCGGAACTGTTAATTCAGAAACAGCAACCTCGGAGTCATTTGAAGAAACACTAGCAACTTCATTTGTAGATGCAACTTGAGAAACTGGAGCCAAAGCAACTGTTTCAATATTTGCAACATCATTTGTACTTGCACCAAAAGCAGTAGTAGCTCCAAAAGCCAATCCACCAATCATTGAAAGTAATTTGCTTGCCATATTATCTTCACTAAAACAGACTATATAAACCCTTCGTTTTAGAGTAACTATTAAATGACAGCAACATAATCTAAAATAGTTTATATCTTTAAAAACTATAAATTCTCCAGTAAAACAAATGGAGGAGATATTTAGTTCGGCACAAGATACGCACGTTTTTGACTATTTGAAAATTCTTAAAGCACTAAACGAAATACATTTTCTCGTAGGGAAAAATTTACTTATAGACTTCCTAACAGGAGACTCTACAAACGCCTCAGTTAGTAAAAACAATTTAACAAGATTAAAAAACTTTAACAGTCTAAAACTTAGTAAGGACGAAGTCCGAGAACAGATAGATGATTTAGTCAAACATAAATTTATAGACATCTCCGGAACTCTTTCAAACCCATTCCTAAAGCTACTGAGTATTACTTCCAAAGGTAACGCTGAACTGACCAACCCTCAGTATTATATTAAAAAACAAAAAGAAGCACCCGTTCTTACAAAATTTGAAATCAGTACTGAAGAAATATATGAATTCCAGGAATTTGAGAAATTCTTAGAAAAGTTTAACGAAAACCAAAGAAAGGCAATTATTTCAAAGAACGAAAAGATTATGTGTATCGCCGGAGCCGGATCTGGAAAAACAGACGTTCTCACTAAAAGAATAGAGTTTCTAGTAAAACATCGTAACGTAGATCCTTCAAAAATTTTAGCAATTACCTTCACCAGAAAAGCTAGGCAAGAAATGAGATTTAGACTATCAAATTTGGGAATTAGTACAAACGTAGAAACTTTTAATTCACTAGGAGAAGCGATTCTTAACAAGAACGAAAAAAGAATTTATGGCAGACCAATAAGAATTATGAATACTACCGATAAAATAACTGCAATTAAAGAAGCACTAGCCGACCAAAATAAATCGTTAGCTGAAGCAGTAGAAGAATACTTTTCCCCTCAACAAAAAGCAAATAAGACTCCAGAAAGATTAATGTGGACTTTTATCAATGACTGTTTTTCTATAATTGATTATTTTAAATCCAAAGATCTTCCGATGCACAATTTCTCCCTAGATGCAGATGCTAAACACTATAGCAGCGCACTCATGATTTACAAAACCTGCAAATTTATTAAAGAATATATGGAAAAGGAAGGACTTCGAGATTACACAGATCAGATAGTTGACTCCCTTAATTTTTTCAAATACGACGGAAGAGAAGAAATTCCTTCATTTGAACATATTCTAGTAGATGAATATCAAGATCTAAATTCAATGCAAGTTTCTTTCATTAAACTACTAAATCCTCCAAATCTATTCGGTGTAGGAGATCCAAGACAGTCAATCTTCGGCTGGCGTGGTTCAGAAATAACCCACATAACAAACTTCGAAAAAGAATATTCGCAAGGAGAAGTAATTCCACTAGTAGTAAACTACCGTAGCACTAAAAGAATTGTAGAACTAATGAACGCCTCGATTAAACATCTAGGTTTCCCAGATTTAGTTGCTGACAAACTTTCAGAGAATGAACAAATTACTCTAGAAAAATTTGAAACCGAAATGGATGAAATTCTAGATGTAATCCAGAAAATAATTGAATCCAAAAGTCCCAGAGAGGAAATCTTTGTTCTTGCAAGAACAAATAGACAACTAATCGAAATCGCTAAAATAATGCGAAGCATACAAATACCCTATATTCTCAAGACCGAAGATGAAAACAGCGCCATAAACGCCAAAGAAGGCGAAATAACACTTGCTACAATCCACTCCATCAAAGGACTTCAAGCCAGAGAAACCTACGTAATCGGTTGCAACGTTCAAAACTTTCCTTGCAAAGCATCCGACCATCCAGTAATTGAACTTATTAAAATGGAAAACTACGATAAAGAAGAAGAAGAAAAAAGATTATTCTATGTAGCAATCTCAAGAGCAAAAGAAAAATTATACCTAAGCTACACCGGAACAAAAACCGATTACATAAACGAAGATATGATTAAAATAATTAACGACTAACCACAACTTTTTAAAGGTAGAAAATATAAAATCCATATGGCAGAAGAGGCAGTACAATCAAATTCTAATAAAAAAATTGTGATAATTATCCTTGCAGTAGTTATAATCCTTGCAGTTTTAGGAATTGCCTTTAA
Organism: archaeon; assembly: GCA_037140195.1. Classification (GTDB taxonomy): domain Archaea; phylum Nanobdellota; class Nanobdellia; order Pacearchaeales; family GW2011-AR1; genus CABMGO01. The sequence continues at coordinate 18,066 of JBAXEZ010000010.1, read as the reverse complement.
ATTTATATTTGTTAAAGAGGGCGTCACAAATTACCCTTCCTCTCAAAATATTACTGTAGGAGGAATGATAAATGCCTGTGAACAGGGTTGTAAAAATGCAAAACTATCCTCTTCAGACGAAACAGCTTGTATTACTGCCTGTAGAAACACGCAAGGTACTTCGACTACAGAAGGAACAAATGATTTAACAATGACCGAAATACAACAAAAAGCAAAAGAAAATTGTATAAATTTATGTAATTCTCAAACCGTACCTGCAGAATATAAAACATCCTGTCTTGCAAATTGTAATAATACACAACCAAATAACTAATTCTTTTTCAACATAAAAATAATAATAGATCAGTTTAACGTCTTCTACCAATTAAAACTATCATGAATAATAAAAGAACAATAGCAATAACTAAAAGCATATTGAAAATCAAACGAGCATCACCTACACTAATAGGGCTATTCAATCCAGAAGTTACATTGGAAGAGTTAACATAATTCAAAGAGATAACTTCCTCACCGTCACCAGTGGAAATAGAATTTCCTCCGCCTAACACATTGAAATCATCAATAGGTGCGTGAGTTCTTCCACAACCATTACATGTTGTACTAGTATCATCAGTTGGATCTGTATGATTAGTTTGATTATTTTGAGAAGTATAATTAACTACAAAGTCAGCATACGCAGAACTTACACTTCCACAGCTATCGTTAGCATAAGCATAAAGTCGGTAGTTTCCATTGGATAAATTAACATTAACTGAGGAGTTATAGTTTACATTTGTTCCGTTAAGATTATACCAAATCTGCACCAAATTTGTGTCTGTGGCATTTATTGAAACATTTACAAGATCAGAATATATTTTATTTGTAGGAGAATTAATTATCACGGCAGGAGGAATATTACCTGCACAGATATCCACAACAGTTCTATTTACAACAAAATCAACATAAGTAGATCCTAAATTTCCACAGCTATCGTTAGCATAAGCATAAAGTCGGTAGTTTCCATTGGATAAATTAACAGCAACAGGAACATTGTAACTTGTATTTACTCCATTAAGACTATACCAAACATTATTCAAATTAGCATCACTAGCACCAATAGAAACGCTCATTAGTCCAGTACTATAAACTCCACTAACCGGTGTATTTATCACAACTACCGGAGCAACGCTATCTCCACAAACGGGAAGTCTTGTAAGAATAGTTACCAGAGGATTATTCAAATCGAAATTAACACTAGCACCCAAATAATTTGTATAGCTAACGTACTGAGCCATATTCAAATGATTTATTGTAGAATTGTAAACAATAACATTGAAACTGAAAGTTTTTGTATCTCCAATATTCAAAGATCCGGCATTACAGGTTACAGTTCTTGTAGAAACAGAATAACTGCACTGAGGAGGCATAGAAACGGGAACTACTCCAACCTGAAGAACATCTGTCACAATTACATTTGTTCCAGCCAGATTACTTGATTGTTGATTAATATTATTAAAGATTACGTTGAAATTTTGACCCAGGGAGCTATCATTATCATAATAATGATAAGACCCAGTAACTTTATCATCTGCAATATATTTTAGAAGATTTTGATTTATATTATTACCCATGCCAATAGTATAAATTATTACTCCCTTTTCCCTAGCTATACTTGCCTGATCAAGGGCATATTGCACGTAGTTACCTGCTGGCCAATTTGCCTGTCCATCTGAAAGTAAAATAATAACTTTCTTTGAACCAGAAGTATAATCAAAAGATTCATATGCACTCTTTATCGCATCACCTATATTAGTACACTCACTACGAGTTGTTATCCCGTTAATTGCAGTATTAACGCTAGAATAACTATTAGTCAAACCAATTCTAACTGTTGGATGTTCATTGAAAGAGGTTACTCCAATTTGATTCAAACCGGAAGAAAGTAAAGAAACGAGTGTTTTTGCTGCAGTTCTCTCGGTAGCCAATTCTGTACTGCTAATACTACAAGAGTTATCTATTAAGAGAATAACATCCAGAGGTTTAGTAGTAGTGTATACGTCTCCAACTCCACTAACTGTTAGAGTAATAGTAGAACTATCGCCAATATAAAGAATATTAGGAGAAACTGCCTTAACTCCAACTAAAGAAGGAGGAGCCGCCAAAACCAAAGTAGAAAACAGAACTAAAAGTAATACGAAACTAGCTAAACTGAAAAATACATTCTTTCGATTTTCGTGTGATTGTCCGTTCATTTTTCTAATATCACACACTCTCTTCACCAAGGCTAAACTATTAAAAAAGCTTGAATAGTTATTATTCCAGAGTTACAACACTATTTAAACCTTGTGGTTAGAACCTACTCAGCGGTAACACAAATAAAATAAGAAAATAGTAACTAATTAGAAACAAAATAAAAATACTTAAGGAACAGTTGGAGTAGGTACAATAGGAGCAGCAGCGGGAATAGAGGCAGCAACATCTGCATCTGTTATCTTGAAAGTCACTGCAGTAAAAGTCTTTGTACACTTCATACCATTAATATATTCTGCCCAGTTAGAACCATCATCAGCTCGAGTAGTATTGAATTCTGAACATTTTTTGTAAGCTAATAAATTAGATACGGAAGTAGTACATCTTTCTTTTACTGTCTTTGGTGCTTCATCATCAGTAAATGAAGTTAAACTATTAAGCTCTAAAAATTTACAATTAACATAACTTTTCTTACCACCGACAATCAAAGGAGTCTTAAAATTACCACAGTAAGCAGCATATTTAGCATCATCAGTATTAGCTAATTGTAAATCCTTTTGACAAGATAAAATCATATTAGTAGTCTCTATTCCCTGAGCATCGATAGTAGTATTTATTTTAAAGAAGAATGCGTAAGTAGCATAAGCAATAACTGCAGCGATAATCAAAATAAGAACAAATACTACAATTGCTCCACCAGATTCACCCTGTCCTTTTTTATTACCAAACATAATTACTCTAAAAGAAAGCTATTTATAAATCTTTTTATGACCCGTTTTCTACAGGCAGTACTACTTCTAACTCAAATTTAACGACTTGCATCTTATTAGTAAGATAATATGTATCACGAGAACTAACTATTATTTTTGTTGAATCTATAGTTACGCCCATATTAAACTTAGAAAACTTTTCCACAAAACATTTCTCAATTAAAATTTTACTACTTAAACCACTACAACTAGAATAACTCTCATTAATATAGTTAAAACTTGGAAGTTCCAACATTGCAAAGCTAACTGAACTATTCAAACTAGAAGAATAAAGAATTCTGGAACCGTTTAAATCGTCAAATGTCAAGTTTTTCTCAATGATATAAGGAGTTTTCGTAACATAAACAGTTTCGCCGTTAAAAACTACCGGATCAATTCCAGAAAATAAATCATTTAACTGAGAATCTTTCTCAGTTGCCCGAGCAGTAACTTTAGAATAAATCTTTTTCTCAAAAATCTCTTTAAAGTTTACCTGCTCCTTTCCGACCTTCAAAGAGTTTTCTTTCAATGTTTCCTGATAGCTATTTAGAAAAACTTCAACTAATCTAAAATGTAAAGTATTCTCCATCCCTTGCTGTTCAGAATAAATTCCATTCAACTGAGAAACCGCATTAAAATTATCAGACAATTTAGATGCTTGAAAATTAAGAGAAACCAAAATAAAAACAAAAAGCACAAGAGTTACTATTACCATTATTCCGATAGAGATAGAGGCTCGTTTATTTTGCATTCTTACTCCTCTCTAAACTAAAAGAGAAATATTTACTTGCACAATGATTACAACTCAAGTAGAAAGAATTTACAAAACCAAGGCCATAGCCAATATTAAGGATAGGAGAATAACCAACTATTGGAAAATTAGGCATACCTACAATCTTCGTTCCTACCGGTTGTGCACCCCACCCATAATTTCCACCATAATCTTTTTCCTCTTTTACATTAGAATAAATCTCACTTAATATTTTCCCTTTCTCACTACTGTTAAAATCACTTGAGATAGTATACGCACTAACTCTCTGAAATTCGCTCAAGAAACCATTATTATTAGTTAGATCAATAGTAATTGGTTTCTTTTCTCCAAGATGCCCCACCAAATAGGCGATAAGTGCAAAAATAATTATCATTAAAATTGCAACAAGGCCAGCAGCCCATGAAATCCCTTCGCCTGCCGCTCGTTTATTAAGCATCACGAACTCCTGCATTATTAGATGCAACCCAACCTACAATTTTTAAATTTTTAACAACTGAAACATTAGAGTACAAATAAGTTTCATTCCTAAATATACACGAGGGAGCATTCTTTGTATCCGTTCTAGCAAAAACCTCACAATCTAATTTCTTCGCGTTTCTTTCTGCTGCAATTCCGCCCTTAAAAGAATTTCTGATTTCTCCACCAGTTTCATTCAAAAATTGAAATTCAAAATAAAGATTAGAACGAGCAATCATCGTTTCATTTATATGGCAATTTAAAAACACACTGAAATCCGAACTAAGAACACCGTCTTTAACAAACCCATCTTTAGCAAAACAGTTCATCAGTCGATCATATAAAATCTGAGACTCAAGCGGACGAACATCCACAGGAGTATTTAGATACGAACCAATTAAAATTGTAACCCCTCCTGCAATGATTACCAAATATAAAATGTACATGGCTGCATTAATCTTTTCACTTGCTTTTTTATTCATTTTCGTTCACCTTCAGGATATAAGTTATTTTTTGTTTTCCATCCTTGTCTAGATATACATCCCAACTATCTGAAAGACTATATTCCGAAAAATAAGAATAAGAATACTTTTTACTTCCTAAACGAAGAGAAACATCCACTGAATGATTTTGCCGATTTAACTTTACAATGTCTCGATAATACTCTTTTGTCTCTCCGGATTTCATTGCAATTTTATTAAGTTCGCTGACCTCTAAAAAAATAGTTGTATTTGGCTGGGCACTATCAATAAGCAAAGCAATCTTCTTTGCATAAACTTCCTCTTCGACTAAAGCACCACTTAAATTATTTTTCACAAAAAGAAAAAATACTGCCATGAAAGCTAAAAGTAAAACAATGAAAATAATTTCTGGCCAAGCAATATCTTCTCCCGCTCCTTTTTTGTTCATAGAAAACCAAACAGAAACATAATTATAAACTTAACGACTAATTAATATTCTCAAAAGATGCAATATTCCAATTAGCAAATCCTTCTTTGTTATAGTTTGTTAAAACCAGGCCGCCCACATAATTTGAATCATCCTTGAAAGTATCTGAGTACACCCATTTATGAATAGCGTCAAACGCACTTCCACCAAAATATGTACCTGCTGCACCAATTCCAAAACTAACCTGAAGATTTCCAGTAATCATAAATCCTCCAACCGCACTAGCTAGGCCCGTAGCAATTCCTCCCGTAGCCTTCCAGAAATTTGTCAATGTAGACTCAATATAAACAATAGACTTAACGCCAGTTAAACTTACTTTGTCTTCATTCAGATTCTTAGTCCTATTGGCAGGAGCTACCAAAGGCCCGTATAAAAGAGCAGCACTTTCTCCTTCAGGAGTATTTCTTAAGTAATCCATATAACTCATATTTTGACCAGGAACTTTATGAGTTGCCATATATTCAGTAAACCCTGTTAGTTCAGTTATTCCCTCATCTTTAAGAATAGTATTATCAAACTCTATCCTATCACAAATTATTCCTCGAGAAACATAACTCTTTGCTTTGAAATCCCTAGAAAATATTTGCAGTTTACCTTCGCCAAACATACTCCAACAATCTGCCATTTCTCTAGCCAAAAACATTCTTATTTGCTGTTCTCTTTCATCAGTTGTTGTTCCGGCTAGTCGCATAGTCTCAAAATTCTCTCCAAGATTAGTACAATTTCCTTTCCCAGAAGATTTAATAGTTATACAAATTGGTCGAGATTTACAACGAACACTTATAAATGATTTCACATCCACCGTGTCTCCAGGTAATGTCGCTCGGAGAACAATAGACTCTGCACAAGCAGCTCGATCAATAGTTTGACCAAATGGAAAAAATATCGCAACTAGTACAAAAACAACTAAAGTCAAAACTGAAATAATTATTGTTACAATAAACCAGTCGACATCACCTTTCTTATTACTAATCATAGAATATTAAATAAAAACCAATTTATTAATCTTGCCATTTCAATTTAGGATAACTTCCAGAATTCACTTTCCAAACATTTGTAAAATCCCAACCCGTTCCAAGACTAGCATTCATCGGAGCATTGTTTGAATTGTAAAAATAAGTTATATCTATCTTAGAAGTACATCCAGTATTACTAGCACTACCGGCAAGATTCTTGTAGCAACCTAATCCTTGCGAACGATTATACCAATAATTGTTTGAAACCACTCCGTTTGTTTTTTGTCCAATCAATCCGCCAACATAAGAGTCTGGACTAAAAATATAAATGTAACCTGTAGAAAAAGAATTAGTAACTAAACTTGTTGAACCAGATTGAACTCCGATTAGACCACCAGTAGACCAATACATACCAGAGATATTTCCGGTGGCATATGAGTTATTAATTTTCCCCTCGTAAGATGCCCCCACCAAACCCCCAAGTTCTGAAATTCCATTTACGTTTCCTGTTGCATATGAATTTATAATACTTCCACTAGAAACCCCTGTAGAAGTTAGATAACCGACCATTCCCCCAATAGTACTCGAACCGTTTACGTTTCCTGTTGCATATGAATTTATAATACTTCCACCATTTATCCTACTAGTTAACCCTCCAACATAATTATTACCCCACACATTTCCTGTTGCATATGAGTTAGTAATTCTGGCAATACTATTTACAGACCATCCAACCAACCCCCCAGAATAATCTCCTGAGCAAGTTACATTTCCTGTTGCATATGAGTTAGAGACTATACTCTCATATGACATCCCAACTAACCCTCCAACATAACTTGGGCCCACCACGTTTACCGAAGAAAATGAATCAGTAATATTCGGACGATGAGTAGTAAAACCATACTGATCCCCCACTAAACCACCAACGTAAAATGATGAACCTGTTACATTTCCAGTTGAATATGAATTGAGTATTTCGCTATCTTGACTTTGATGACCCACTAATGAACCTACTGAACGAAAACCATTAACATTGACAGATACTAATCCCGTATTGTTAATCAACCCATTAACTCCAAGTTTCCCAAATAATCCAACCCCATATTTTGGAGGCATATTTATTGTTAAATTAGAAATAGTATTTCCCTTGCCATCAAAACTACCTGTAAATGCATTTCCACTAGAACAAACATAATCCAACTCACAATTTCCAATAGGTTGCCAATTACTACCCAACCCCATATAATCAGAATCATCTGAAGATAAATTCTTTACTAAAATATAACTAGCAGTTAAATTATTTCTAACATTATTTAACTGCTTCCAAGAAGATATCTGATAAGAATTATAAGGAGAGCCATCCCCTCCAGCAAACGCAGAGTCTACAACATAATCTCTCATTACCGAAATATTATAATTTTTACTAGTGCCATTTCCCCAAGAATGCCATCGGTAATAATAAGTTCCATTCGAAATAAAATTATAAGAGACATTGTAAACATTGAAAGATAAATTAGTTGCAGTAATATTTGTGTTATTTATTTCTAATAAAACAGTCCCATTTGTATTATCGACATTTGCGCTAAACAGCCCCATTCCAGAAACCGTCAAAGTTACGTTGTTGTCTAAATAATTAGAAAAAATAGGATATATCAAATCAACAGGAGCAACCTCTCCCGAAGAAGTAGTCGGAGAAATAATATCTTCAGGATTAATGTGCCAGCCACTAGAAGAACCTCCCCCATTTCCAGTACTTGAATCAATAACAATAGAACCTGCAGAACAAATAGCGATATTATCCAAATATACTGGGGAACAAGCCTTATTTGTATCGCCTGATTGAACAAGTGGAACAACTTCTATTCTTTCTAATTTAGAGATAGTTGAAGAATCTAGAGGAAAAACTTTATAGTCATTTGCAGAAAAAATAACTTCTTTATTATAAGCCACAGAGTTCCCTAACGCAGACAAATAAAATTTCAAACCAGAAACGTTAACATTTGCACTCCCTTTCTTAACTTGTATAATAGTAATATTATTTGGTTCATAGCAAGTATATCCTTCGGAAGAAACAATAGAAATATCAACATCCTTGCAAATATCCCCTACCGCTAGATTATCCCTCACCATAGGAATAATAGCCGCCCAAATGATACCTACTGCAGCTACAGTAATCATAATAATTAACACAGTTGCCACAACTGCAGACACGCCCCCTTTATTCACCATAGTTATCTACAAGAAATATTCTTTTTATATCTATCTAAGCTACAGAAGTAAAATATCTGACAACGTAATAAACAGCAAACGCAAGAGCTACAAATAAAATAATTAATCCCAAATTGTTCACTAAACTTTCACCTAGATTTTCAGTCATTTTACCAAACTTTATTATTTGATTTATTTAATTGATAAAGTTGGTAAGGTAACGAGTTTAACGAGTTACCGCTAACGGCGAACAAAACGCTTTTGGAAGTATCTTTGCAGAGCAACAAATTCGAATAATTCACAAATGCATTTTGTGAGTACTTTTTCGACAAGACAACGACTGAAGAAGATGCGAAAAAAGTCCTACCAAAACCCCTTAAACTTAAAGCACATATTTTATTAATCATGCTAATAAAATAGTTAAAGAGTTAATAAATTTACCGAATCACAAGCAAAGTTCCGCTTCTTTTTTTCACGTCCGCCAAATATCTTTGATACTCACTACATGTGATATACATCCATTTGTTACTAGAAATATTTTCAGAACGTTCATACCTCGACTCGGAACGAGAGTGACATCGATAACTAGAATTAGTAGACACATCCATTTTATCGCCCAGTTCAACAACTCCCGAGATTAAGCTAGCAAACCCCATTACAATACCTACCAAAGGATCGCCTGCCATAAAGAGATATAATAGATCTCCTTTAAAAATAATTGTATACTTAAAAATAACTAAGCCAAAGCTACTTTAAAGCTATACGAATCAATTTTTGTAATTTTCAAAGAGGGAGTTTTTTTAGGCAACTGAATCGTGTCAACCAAAACAAGTTTCATATCTGAAACCATACATAAGCCATTCTTCTCACAAATATTCTTATCCTTAGAGTCACACAAACAAATAAGATTTATTTTTCCACCATCGATACTAGCGGCAGACAAATACTCATTTTCAACTCCCATAAATCCCAAATCATAACTAGTGCCTATTGGCAACTCATTCGCTTTTTGAATAAGAGAAGTAATTGAAGAAAGTTCTTTAGTTGAAGGAACATCGATCATAGTAGTCTGATCGTCCACCCTTCGAAGTTTAATAGTTTGAGGTATTGTCTTTTCCCCAATAAGTAATGCATTAACAAGATTAGCCATAGTTAACTTGGAAGAACCAAACAAGTACTGAGCATAATGATTTATTCTATATCCCGTTTTATAGTCAACATAATCATAAGGAATAGTTACGTTCATAGAAGAATTACAAAAACCAGAACTTTTGCATAGGGTAAGAAGATTCTTTTTCCCAGAAGAAGCTTCAATCTCCGAAAGACTGATTTTATTGAGCGCATCCAAACATTTAATGGAAATGATACAAAACTTATCCCCCGATGAATAGAAAAACCAATTAGCAGGTCCTTCAATTAATACCTCCTTATCTACTCCGTCCTTTAGATTTTCAATTTCATAAACTACTCTGCTAAGAGTACTTTGTGCCTGCTCTTCTCTAAGAGTATTACTAACAATTTTACCAAAAGCAAACAAAAGAAAAATAATGAAAATAAAAACAGCTACGCCCAATATAATTTTAATAACTTCATCAATAGCAAGCATTCCTCTCTTTGAAACCATAAAAAAACTACACGAAAGATAATTATAAACTTAACTAATAAAATATTTAAACCCTCACTTCTACAAACCCATATGAAAAACAAGTTAGAAAATATCCTTCATCAAACAAAAAGATTCTTAGCTACCTCTCTAACTACTCTAGCACTTTACGCTCCAGCGCAGGATGCAGTTAAACTAGACGTGAAATCCGATGGAAACTGGATGGGAAACCCTAAAGCAACACTTTACTTTCAAAGCACAACGGGTGCTCAGGGGAGAGATTTAACAAAGAATAAGGCAAACCAATTTACCACGCCAGTTTATTTCTATGGAAGAAAAACTCCTGAAGGAGAAATAGAATTTGCTTATATGACAGTAGATTTGGACAAACCCGTTTTAGATGCACCAACTTTAAACAATACTAACACAAAATTATATTTTTTTGGTGACGCAGACACAACTGCAGAAATAGTTTCCCAAAGAATAGCAATAATGAATTCTAAAGGAGAAGTAAACTTTGAAGAAACTGTTCCCAAAGAACAGGCGAGCAGTTTACTAATGAAATTAGGTGATAAAATAATGGAAAAACTAGAAACCGTCGATAGAACCAGCGAATACGTAAGCGAAGCGACAGGCGGATTACTAAGCTTTGGAATAACTGATGCACTGAAGTATTACTGTGAAGATCAAACTGTTTCCACAGGAAGAAAAGCTAAAGAAAAAATAGGATATGAACTTGCCATAAATCAATTACCATTACAAACAAGAGATAATAATTTTGCTTTTAGAAATAAAGAAGTTGGAAGAATAACAAAAATAAAATTCTCTTCTAAGAGCGCAAGTCAAATTCCGGTGGCAGTATTTTACCATCTTGCATTAAAAAGAGACAAAGAACAAGATGCTGGAACATTAGAAGCATATACTACTCCAATTACTGTTGAAGCAAGAATATTCTCTACAGAAGCTACTTCAATCGAAACCAGCCCTAGGAATTCGAACTCCCTAGAAGGACTTTGGAGAGCAGAAGGAGAAACCGGAACGATGTTAATTGGAAGTAATGGAAAAATACTAAATATTGGATCAGATTATTTTAAACACCAGTACGGAACTACAACCCCTATGATTTTATCAGTAAATGGAGAAAAACTATCTGCCTTGGAATTAAACGAAAATTTTGGAAGCACATTATTTATGGACAATATAGGCGAAGTGAAGTTATTAGAAAAGAATACTTTAGAGATTACTAGATTTGAAGGGAAAAAAAGATTAGCCCCTATGAGACTGAAAAGAATAACTGCGTGGGATGAAAAACCCAAACAACCATAATTTAGAATTAAGAAGTAATAATCATAGTTCCCGTTTTTGTTTCAGAAGCAGTATTTTCATCAACGTATGGGGAATCAAAAAAATCTCTTTGATATATTTCCTGAACTTTTACATACTGAGCTCGGTAATCCTTAACAAGATCCATTAAATAAGAATATTCATCGTTAGTTATAGGAGAAGCTTTCATGAATAGTAGCTTTCTCCAAAAAGGAGCCGACATTGAATCTGAGTTAGACAAATATTCTTGATACCTTTCCTGTAAAAACCTAGATTTCTTTGCAAGAAGCTGGACCTCTTCTAAAAGTTCTGGAGAAAGTTCCCGAAGTTCAGGATTATTATTATATAAACTAGAAGTCTTATCTGCAAGAACTTTAGTCCTAGAAAAAATATCATCGACGTTATTTTTCAATTGTGCATCAGAAGCCTTCTGTGCATCAATAAATTGTAATGCTGCCGTTTCCGCAGAATATGCAGACATGAAAATCCCAGATAAATCACAAATAGCCGAAGCACCAGAAGTTACATAGCCCGCAACTGAAGCCGTCTTACTTAGAAAAGAAAGTGCCTTCCCACTAGCAAGATATGGAGCCCCGCCCTTACCTAAAACAATAGTTGCTTCTTTACCTGTTGTCGTAATAATTGGAGTACTTGACCCCTTCAAAAGAATTTGTAGCGATGCATCCTTACTGACTACTCCTACGGTTCTACCTAAATTAGTTAGTACAACTTGTCCAGTTTTTGTAATTGTTACGGGCATAGTTGCACCACTTGCAGTATATGTAATCTTTCCGCCATCACTAATTATACTTCCAATAATCGCACCAGTTGAAGCATCGACGACCGCAGCACTTGTACCGGCCACTAAACCGATAGATTCAATTTCCCCCATACCCGACTGACTATAATCTTGATCACTATAAGCAGAACGATACATATTATTTGCATTTCCGGCCGTTCCAAAAAGTCCTGCAAAGGTTCCTCCGAATCCAATGTAGCTACAAACATCGGCAGCCAATCTAGAATATGCAATCCCTTTCTGAGTAGTTGCGAGTTCTTTGTTTACAATATTCGCAGCATTAGGCACATTCATTTTTTCATCAGTCCCATTAATCAAACTATAGTCATTATTCTGCGTAGTATTAAATGTAGGTAACCAACCTTTCGCAATTGCCGCCCAATCCACGCCAAATAAAGAAGTTACAATAAAAAATATAATCAAAGCTCCAAGAATAAGATACATAATTTCAGCAAAACCCATTTCGACCGCTGCTTTTTTATTTTTCAAAACAGACCTCATCCAAAACATCCTCCGAATCGCATACAGTCATAAAACTTGGCAAGATAGTTAGAAATATTTCCTCTTACACCAAATAGAATAACCACTGCAACAACTAAAAAAATAATTGCCAAAATCTTCCAAACAACTGCAAGAGTTATCTGACCCCTACTATTTAGACTTAATTTTTTAAGGGGATCCTCACAGGGACCCTTCTTGAATAACCTCATAAAAAAATAACACTTCCAAGCTTAATAAATCTTTACACGACATAGTGTCGTGTTTTGAATGTGTTATCATTCCTTAGAATACAGTCAATATTAGTCCTGAAATCGCAATATATCATACACACAAGTAACCTTTATATAATCAGGATAACTTTGACTGTTATGGAAAAAATAAAGGCAACTTTGCTATCTGAAAAGATTTTCTCAAACTCAAAAGAAGCGTTTGGACTATTTGAATCACAAAGATTTGGAGAAAAAATAGGGGAAAAGATCTACTATACCCTACCTGAAACGTTATTTTTAGTGGAAACAAGAAAGCTAGAAGTTTTCGATTCTAAGGATAAAAAGATAACTGAAAAGGACCTTTTCAAAAAGTTTGAAAAAATAGATAAAAAGTTTAAAGTAAAATATTTTGTATTCAAAGATTTAAGAGAAAGGGGACTTATTGTAAAAACCGCTTTGAAATTTGGAGCAGAATTTAGAGTATATGAAAAAGGAAAGTCAATTGGCGAAAGCCATTCCAGATGGATACTCTTCCCAGTCTCAGAAACCGAGCAATTGACCTGGCAAGATTTCTCTGCAAAGAATCGAATTGCACATTCAACAAATAAAAAGCTACTAATAGCAATCGTTGATGAAGAAAACGCAGTTTCCTATTACGAAGTAAATTGGTTAAAAATATAGTATGGCAAAAATTGATGTAGTTGACGTAAAGAAAAAGATTCTTGCATTTCTAGACCAGAATGGTCCAAGTTTGCCAGTACCCATAGCAAAACATGTTGCCCTCCAACCCATGTTCGCTTCTGCAATTCTATCCGAATTGCTAAATGAGAAAAGAGTAAAAACTAGCTCTTTGAAAGTTGGCACCTCTCCACTTTATTTAATCCCTGGACAAGAACATAAGTTGGAGGCCTTTGCAGATAATTTAACCGGTGTTGAAAAAGAAGCCTACTTAATCCTAAGAGATAATAAACTATTGGAAGACCAATCACAGGAACCAAGAATAAGAGTTGCCTTTAGAGGGCTAAAAGACTTTGCAATTCCAACCCAAATGGGAGCTAAATTATTCTGGAAATATTTTACAGTTTCTAATGAAAAAGTAAGAAGTGCACTTCAAGATGAAGGAGATGTTGCCATAGGAGAAAGAGTTGTAGGCCAACAAATCTGGGAAGACATCAAAAAAGAAACTCCTCAAAGTTATCCTATTGGAAAAACAAAAACAGAACCAAAAATGGATGAAGTTTTAACAGAAACACATGATAAAATAGTTCATATTTTATCAAGAGAATCAGAGCATAAAAAACCAGAAAATAAAGAAGTTATTTTTGTAAAAGAAGAAGCACCTAGAGAAATAGCAAAGGAAATAATACATGAAGAAAGATTAGAAGTCAAACCTCAGAAAATAAGAAAAATGACTGAGAAAGAAATATTCCTCGACCAGGTAACACGTATACTTCAATCAAAGAACATTGAACTTCTAGAAGTTCTTCAATCAGATAAAAAACAAATTTTGGCAAAGGCAAGAGTAAACGTAGATCAAACGTGTATATTATATTTTATAGATAAAAAACGTCCAGATGAGAAAGATATGTTAAAAGCATACAAAAAAGCACAAGAGTATAAATTACCTTACTATTTATTCACACAAACACAACCTCAAAAGAAATTGAAGGAAACCGCAGATTTATACAAGTCACTTTTGGGCTTTGGAAGTATAGAATAACTGAAAATAACAAACCTTTTAAACCCCCAAAATTAGCTAATAATACAAACAAAATGGGAAGAATTAAAACAAAACCTATCAAAAGAGCAGGATTTAATTTAGTTGAAGCAGTACCAGATTTATTTAATTCAGAATTTAATCATAACAAAAAAGTCCTAGGAAGAGACATGCCAAGTAAGAAAGTAAGAAACATGATTGCAGGATATATCACAAGATTTAAGCGAAATACTAAAAAAATAATCCAAGAAGAATAGTTCTAAAATGACAGAGTATAACAGCCAAGATAACACTATCTTTATAGGTAGCAAACCTTTGATGAATTATGTTACGGGTATTGTTATACAATTTACAACTCAAAAAGCAGAAGAAGTTAAAATAACATCTAGAGGAAAATTCATCTCCAAATGTGTAGACGTTGTAGAAGTTGCAACAAAAAAATTCCTGAAAGAACTTAACATCAAAGTAAAAGAAATAAAAATTGACAGCCAAGAATTTGAAAACAAAGAAGGCAAAAAAGTCACAGTTTCCACTATGGATATAATTCTAGCAAAATAAAAACTTTAGTTATTTATTCTGTATCAATTAAACTAATCAATCCATCTTCATCTGGAATTATTGCTCCGCCCTCGAAAATATAGGCCGGCCTAATGCAATTCCTTCCTGTTCTGTATGTTATTTTGTATTCCATATTTCATTTACCTCCTTTACAAAGCTCCGAAGGAGTTTGTAAGGTTGCAACTTTATGGCGCAACCGCTAGCGGACTTTTTCGGTCGAGCCAACAGCTCGAGACCATTCGAAAAAAGTCCTTTCCAAACAACCTTCAAAGGTTTCAATTTAATTACTCTAAAACCAAATTATTCAAAGCCACTAGAATTCTCGCACCATAAAACTGTAAAAAACCCCTAGCAGCCTCAAATTAATTTGAAATCTTTAGGGATGCAGACACGTCTAACTTGACATTCCAATTGTAGGTCTTGTTTTGTGTTTGCATTGTGAAATTACGGAAATATTCCGATTAAATAAAAAAATAAAAAGTTAAATTTGGGAGTTCTGAAAGTTTACTCGTAATTAGTAGCGTGAATCATCTTAAGTACAGCTACTTCTTCCGGCATTAGCTCCATTTCTTCAAGAGCTAAGGAGGCATCTATATTTGCGGCTCCTCGACTAGAAGAGTAAACCTTTCTCATTTTTACCATTTTACAAAACTCTCCTAGAGTTTGTAAGGTAACGAGTTGCCGAGTTACCGCTAACTCTATTGGCAACTACGAATGAAGTGAGTACTTTGTTTGTCATTGTTGTCTCCCATTTTGTTTTATTTAGTTGTTCTAGAAATTTTAAACTGCTTCAAGCAAGACCTTCAGACGTTCTTATATTATATTTGTAGTGTTATAGAAAAATATCCAAAGGCCTTGACAAGAAATCAATAAAAAAACCCTAGAATTGAAACAGGTGTGACTGAGGTATTCTTCAAACATCTAATACTCCAGTGCATCTGCATACTAAAAACAAGAATAACTACTATTTAAATCTAGTGATGTTACTCGAGAAAAACAAAAATTCAACCGAAAATTAAAAATGGCTCGAGGGAGATTGACTCCCTGCACAATAACTAAATTAGTTTAACGCTAATTGAGAAATAGTTGTTGTGCTTGAGCAATGCGAAAGAGTTCAATTCGACCAAGAATTAAAAATGGCTCGAGAGAGAATTGAACTCCCGACCCCTGCCGTATGAAAGCAATGCTCTACCACTGAGCTACCGAGCCACGATTTTTGAACTCTAAGCCTCCATTTAAATCTTTTGATTTCAAAAGACGTGAAAAGGGCAGAGCCATAATTTTTACTTAAATAACAGGAATTTTAACCATATAAAAAACCTTCTATTTGAAACATTTATATATCCCAAACAACTTAGAAATCTATGGTTTTAAACGAAACAGCAAATATGACTATCATTGAAATTGCAAGAGCAGTCTCTCCTCTAGTGTCGGGAAATCTCCTCCCTTTAATGAACATATTAAAAGCAGCAGGAATTATTTTTATTATTTATCTTATAATTTTAACAACCCAAATAATCTCCAGATTTAACGATAAAAGAAGATTAAAAAGAATCGAAGAAAAGTTAGATTTACTACTCAAAAAAAGAAAGTAATTAAGCTATCTGCGGTTCATAAAATCTTTGGCGATATAATTCCCTATTAACTTTTTCCTGTTTGAAATGTCTTTTAAATAATTTTGAGAAGAAATTTTCCTTTTCCTTCTGCCCTGCAATTGCAGAAGCCAATCTTTTAATTTCTTTTGAAACTTCATTTACTCCATCATAAACAGTTATAGGTACATTAAAATGTCCCGCTTCTATAATTTTTTTATGATCCTTTATTCTAGCTAAAACAGGCAAATCAATTAATTCCTCAATTTCAGACAAATCAAGTTCATATTTTGAATCTTTAATCCTATTAATAATTACGCCCTCTACATTTGTTTTATTTTGTTTTGCAAGCTGTGCCGCTTTCATAGAAGTATGCAAAGTAACTCTATCGGGTGTCGTAACTACAAATATTTTATCCGCAGCAGCAATTGCAGGCAACATTTCAGAATGATACGGAGAAGAATCAATAATAATAAAATCATATCGATTTCGATATTTTTCTAAAACTTTCTTTAGTTTAAATGGATCAATCGTATCTTTAAAATACATTGAAGCTGGAACGACATCCATCCCATAAGATTCGTAAATGGCCGCATGCAAACCTTCGTTATCGCTTAATACGTCATGAATCGTTAAGTCGTTTTTTAGATCAAGGTATAGTCCAATATTTGGAGCAGAAAAATTTGCATCAACTAATAAAACTTTTTTTCCAAAATCATTTGCGAGTGCTGAGGCCACTTCAAGAGCAACCATAGTCTTTCCAACTCCTCCTTTTACAGATACAAAGCTAATTATCGTTCCAATATTATCACCATCTTACTAATATAATTAAGTAAACAATCTTTTTAAGAGTTGTGTTTATTCAAGTAGTAGCAAACTAGCCATAACTAAAATTCCCAAGATGAAAGTTAAAACCTGAATAACAGATGTTTTTATTCCACCAACCTTATGAAGTTCTGGAATCAAATCACTTCCAGCGATATAAATAAATCCCCCGGTAGCGATAGGAATAAGAATCATTTGTAAATTAGGGATATATGAACTAAGCAAGAAAGTAAATACTGCACCGAGTAAAGAAACCAAGGCAGAAACGAAATTTACAAACAATGCCCTACTTTTCTCAAAACCGCCATGCACTAGAATACTAAAGTCTCCTAATTCGTGAGGAATTTCATGTAAAAATACTGCAATGGAAGTTGCAAATCCTAAAGGAAAACTAATAAGATAACTAGCCGCAATAATTGTACCATCTATAAAGTTATGCATCGAGCTTCCAAGTAAACTCATATAAGCAAAAGAACGAACATGTTTTTTATTATGAGATTTATGCGGACTTTCTGCAAGTTCGTTCTCACAACATTCATCACCATGACAATGGTATTGCTGAAAATGAACAATTTTCTCCAATATAAAAAAGATCAGTATACCTACTAATAAATAAATAGA
>JBAXEZ010000009.1:0-22030 GCA_037140195.1 archaeon | reverse complement strand
TACTCCTACAGGCGGGACAAATGTTCCATTTGTTGTAAATTTGTGAACCGTATAAGCCCCATCAGAAGTTACTACATCTCCACCTGTTCCAATACCTGGATCTTCCATTCTCCACCACGAAACTAAAGAATTGTCTAAATTAGGAACTATCGACGCATTCGGAGAAGCTGAAGAGGGTACATTAAATAAAATATTCATATAATTAAAGAAACTATTATTTAACGGAGCAAAGAAATTAAAATTAGGAAAAATAGAATCAATAGTTAAGGTTTTGTTTGTAGTGGTTACTGAATTTTCTCCATAATCAAATATATTCCAGAACCAACTATAAACACTGTCGATCAAATTTACAACAATACCGACTGTCGCAGTTAAAGTTCCAGCAACATAACTTGCCGTCGAAGAATAACTATTAGAGTAAGTCATTCCCGTTATTGTTCCGTTATTTAACCCGTTCGCTTTATCAACCAGTAACGTAGAATTTGATGGAGATTCAAAATCATACCATGTCACTAGGCCCGTATTATTTATACTAGTATTTCTTTTTAATCCAGAAGAATATATCGCTGATATTTCAGAAGCAGATAAACTTCTATTGTAGATACGGACTTCGTCCATTGAACCGTTATAATACCCCGCAGCTCCTGCCGCTTCTCCAAGCGTGTTAGCCCAAAGCGAAGCATAATGAGTAACATATCCTGATGATTTGAATGAGCCATCAATATATAGACTGGCATTCGTATATGTGGAATTATAATAAACCATTGTCAATAACACACTATGCCAAGAATCATCCAAGAATCTTGTTGGAGAAACAAGAGTAGCAGTAGTAGTAGCCCCACTAAGAATAGTTATATATATTGAATCATTAGACGAAGATAATATTGTAGAAATTCTAGGATTATAAAAAGATCTAAAGATGTTTCTTTCTCCCCTGACAGAGTCTTTTATCCAAAATGAATAGGTAATGTTAACAACAGACGTGTTTAATTGCAGTTGAGCAGGAGTCCCCAAATTCACATAATTGTCCACCCCATTAAACACTCCCCAATTATTTCCACTCAAATCAGTCACGTTCAACGTCGCATTTTTTATTCCCACATTATCAGAAATGCTAGCAGTAAAATTTATTGTTCCGTTTCCATAGAATGTATTATTATCAAAATAAGTAGGCGTAATGCTAGGATTAATTAAATCACAAGAAGCATTCAGTCCTCCATCAGTGATACTCCAATTATATGCTCCAATTAAAGTCGTATTTCTAGCAGTTCTTCCCACACAATATTTAGAACTTCCCGCAGTAAGGGGAGTATTATTCACTAATGTAGACAAACTTGCCCAACCAATTAAAAGACTATCATAATTTGGCGTAGATAAAGTTACGCTAGTAAGCATATTAGACATGGTTGTAACTTTAGATACATTCCATCTCCCGAGATTTTGGTTAAAAGAAGTTGCCTGATAAAACATATAGGCCATATCGGTAACATTCGAAGTATCCCAATTTCCAACGTCTTGATTAAAGGCGCCAGCACTAACAAACATTCCATTCATTGCATTAACTTTAGAAGTATTCCAGTTATTTAATGGTTGATTAAATACTCCAGCATTGTAGAACATTTGCCCCATAGTTGTAACGTTTGCTGTGTTCCAGTTACTTATATTCCCATTAAAAGCAGTAGCTCCTCTAAACATTGTACTCATAGTAGCGACTTTAGAAGTATCCCAATTGCTTAGATTTTGATTAAATGCAGCAGCATTTTGAAACATACTCGTCATATCTCTAACATTAGAGGTATTCCAAGAACCTATATCTTGATTAAATGAAGTTGCAGTTAAAAACATATTCCACATAGTTGTAACTTTAGAAGTATTCCAATTAGCTAGGCTCTGATTAAACGCTGTTGCCCCATTAAACATTCCTGCCATGTCAGTAACATTTGAAACATCCCAATTACTAATATTTCCATTAAACGCAGTTGCGCCATTAAACATACCTCCATAATTAGCCCCCATATTGGTAACTTTAGAAACATCCCATCCAGTTAAATTTTGATTAAATGAAGTAGCTCCATCAAACATACCATTTTGAGAAGCACTCATTAAAGTAACTTTAGAAGTATTCCAATTTCCTATTGGTTGATTAAATGAAGTAGCACCATAGAACATACCTGCAGTGGTAGTAATATTAGACATATCCCAATTACTAATATTGCCATTAAAAACCGTTGCTCCTTTAAACGCATTATACATTGTAGTTGTACCCGTCAAGTTTGGTGAATCAGTTGCAGTAGCGTTAAGATTTGCACAACCCTGAAAATAACCATTTGAATTTCCTAAATTTAAATTCCCCCATTGGATTATATTAATAATTTTTAACATATCTCCTGCACCCGCAAATCTAAAACCTTTGATAATTGTTCCATTTATTGTAACGTTGTAAACTCCTGCACTAGAATACACGTGTGTTACATTTGCACTGTTATATGTCGTAATTATACTACTATTTCCATCTCCCCAATAAGCTGTGAAATTGTAAGTTCCAGTAGATTCCAATGGTAAAATTATAGTAGTAGCTGCACTTCCAGCTTTAGAAGTATTCCATGCGGAGATAAAGGAGGTAGTGTCTGCTTGTTGAACTTGCCATGTTAAATAAGGATAGCCATTATTAAATGAAGAAGAAATCCCCCAAACATTTGTAAAATTCCAACCAGTAAAAGAACTAACATTTTTCATTTGAATAGTTGTTAAACCCGTTCCACTTGTAGAAGTCGCTTTTCCAGAAGTGTTCATATCCCAATAAGAACTAATAGTAGTACCTGAAGCAGGGGAGCCAACAAGTCCTCCCGCATTAGCTCCAGTAATATTCCCAATAGAGTATACATTTCCTAGAGTACCAGTATTTATTCCTGCAAATCCTCCCTGATAACCTCCGTTAGATACATTTCCCATTGCATATGAATCGTTAATTACTCCTCCACTTATTGAACCAACAAAACCGCCGAGCGAAGAAGATCCTTTAACTGTTGCGTTCGAAAAACATCTATACACTTTTCCAGTACTAAAAATTCCAAAAACACCCCCGACGTAAGTGACTCCTTGTACAGTACCAGTAATATATGACTCATTAACATTACCAGTACTAGATCCTGCAAGTCCTCCAACATAAGAAGAACCATTGAGGATTATATTAACTAACCCTGTTCTATTAACAAATCCCCCCGTTCCTAAAACACCAAATAATCCTACATAATCTGTTGAAGTTCTATTAATAAAAAGTCCTGAAATAATTTTGCTGTTTCCATTTAAACTTCCCGTAAATGAATATCCTGCAGTATTATTTCCTATAGGTGAAAATCCAGAAACACCCCAAATACTAGCGTCAGCAACAGAAGTATTCGAACAGTTAATATCGTTTATTAAAGAGAAGTTTGCAGTCAAACTAGCATTCATTTCCTGCAACTGTGTACAGTTTGTAATTTGAAATGGATCTGCAAGTGTTCCAGTTCCAGAACCAGAAAATGCCGAAGTAAAACTTATAACAATTAAAAATAAAAATGTAAAAACTAAGTTGTTCATTTTTGTATCTCCTGTAATTTCTTTGTTTTTCATCATTTTTTTACTTCTCCTCCTCAAAAATTATTTTTACATGTTTACCAGAATATTCTTTTGGGACAATAATATGCGCACCAGTACCGAATTTCGAGACTTTTCTCTCGATAATTTCACTTCCAGAAAATTTTATCACTATCTGTTGCTTACTCTCTTTAACCATTCTCAATATATATTAGATATCTATTGGTTTATAAATCTTTTGATGTATTTTCAGAAAAATTAATACCTGCTCTTATTATATTAAGGTAATATATATAAGATATATATCCTTTATAAATTTTATTCATCTACTTAATATATATATATTAGATATATATCTTGTTTAAAAACATTTGTATAGCATTTATAAAAATAAAAAAATTAAAATAATTTTACTCAAATCTAAAATTGATAGTTACTCAATCGCCTTTCTAAGTTCTTCTACCTTATCAATTTTTTCCCAAGAAAATTCACTTCTTCCAAAAGGTCCATAAGAAGCAGTTTTAGCATAAACGGGCTTTTTCAAATCAAGAGTTCTAATTATCTCCGCAGGTTTAAGAGAAAATACCTTTTTTATAGCTTCTTCAATTTTTTCTTCAGGAATTTTATTTGTTCCGAAGCAATCTACTAGAACCGATAATGGTTTAGCAATTCCTATTGCATACGAAACTTGTATTTCACACCTATCAGCAAGTCCAGAAGCAACGACGTTTTTAGCAATATACCTCGCAGCATAAGCTCCACTTCGGTCTACCTTAGAAGGATCTTTTCCCGAGAAAGCACCACCTCCGTGTCTTCCCATTCCACCATAACTATCTACGATTATCTTTCTTCCAGTCAATCCAGTATCTCCCACTGGTCCGCCGATTACAAATCTTCCAGTAGGATTTATGTAAATAATAGTTTCAGAATCCATTAAATCACCACAGACAGGTTTGATAACTTTCTCAATTAGTTCTTTTCTCAAAATGTCTAGACTTACATCTGCAGAATGTTGGGAAGACAAGACAATAGTATGTATCCTTTTGGGTTTAAAGTTTTCATATTCAATGGTTGCTTGGCTTTTTGCATCTGGCCCAAGATAGTCTAGTTCTCCGGATTTTCTTAATTCAGAAAGTTTAATTAAGATTTTATGCGCAAGAATAATCGGTAACGGCATAAATTCCTCAGTTTCATTAGTCGCATATCCAAACATTAATCCCTGATCCCCCGCACCCTGTTCATGATCTTCTTTAGAATCTACTCCCATGGCAATATCGGGTGATTGTTTAGAAATGGAAGTAAGAACACCGCAATTCTCAGGGTCAAATCCCCATCTAGAAGAATATCCTATCTCTTTAATCGCCTCTCTTACCACTTTTTGAATATCTACTTCTGCTTTAGTAGTTAGCTCCCCGCAAACCATAATAAATCCCGTTTTGGTAATACATTCCAATGCAACTCTACTATTTGGGTCCTTTCCAATAAATGCATCAACAAGAGTATCCGAAACTATATCACAAAGTTTATCTGGATGTCCTTCTGACACAGACTCAGATGTAAACAAAAAATTCTCTTTCATATGCTAAAATTGGCAGTTTGATTTATAATATTTATTGACAAATATATTCCTATAGGAATATTTATAAGCCAGCCAAATTAGTAAAAAGAATGATATTTCCAGAAATAGATACTATAAAAATACGAAGGCAAAAATTAGGAATAAACCAGAAAGAACTTTCTAAACTTTCAAATACTAGTCAATCGTTAATAGCAAAACTTGAAGCTGGAAAATTAAATCCTTCCTACGAGCTTGTGAAAAGAATATTTATAGTTTTAGATTCCTTAGAACATAAAAACGAAAAGAAATGCGGAGATATCATGGTGCACGTAATTACTACTGAAAAAACAGACCTTATTAGCAAAGCAATAGATCTAATGAAAAAACATTCCATTTCGCAACTTCCAGTAATTGATAAAAAAGAAATTGTAGGTAGCATATCTGAATCAAACGTCTACAATAAAATTCTGGAAGGAACACAAAAAAATATTTTATTAAAAATGCAAGTGGGCGAAATAATGGGGGAACCATTTCCGGTAATAAACGCGGACTATCCAATCAGTGTTGCAATTCCATTACTAAAGTCAAGCGAAGCAATACTGATCAAAGAAAAAAATATTTTGAAAGGAATTATTACAAAATCTAACTTGTTCTAGTTTTCTTATCTCTTCTCTTGTATCTTGCTCAGATTGAAATAATCTTCACATAAGCAAGGAATTGCCTCTACTCCGAAATTTGAATGTAGGCCTTTAAATATTACTTCTGAAAGGAGTGCATCATACAGTTCTTCTGGAGACTCAAAATCCCACGAAGAATAGTCTGAAAGTATAGCATCATATCCTTCTAAGGAAATTTTTCTTCTTCCTCCGGGCATTTTTTCACCTACAGAAATGACGCAATCTTCTGATCCTCGGTACTTTGGGAAATCATATCTCCCCTTCGGTAGTGCAGTAAGTTGTGTGAGGAATGAACTTCTATACCTACTATTAATTTCTTCCTGTGCGACCGTTTTTATTTGTCTTACAATAGGGTGATCTTCTCTTGTCATAGAAATATATAGTTTTTAGAATATTTAACTCTTACTTAGCTTTTTAACTACTGATTAGCGAAACTTTTTATTTATTTTTTCTCGCCAATAAAAACATTAACTAAATCTAACTTGTTCTAGAACTATTTTCTTTTCTTAACAAATTCTTCAAATAACTCTAAAACTTTTGCTTTATATTTAGGCAAATAACTAATTGCTCCTGCATTTTTATGTCCGCCACCTTCTGCAAAAGCGTTAGGTAATTTCTCATTTACATATCCTAAGAAATCATGAACTGAAAAGTTAGATTCGTTAGTTGATCTTATCGTCATTGCAGTATTCATTACGCCTACTGAGATTAGCTTTGTTTTTCCGGTGCTCTTTAAGAAATCATGAACGAGTCCAACACTTCTACCTGGCTTGGGGAAAAATCCAAATCCTGGGAAAGTTTCTTCAATCATTATCTTTTGAACAGTTACCCCATTAACTTCTTCAATGATTGCATTTTCTTTTGCGATAGCAAGTCCCTTAGCATCCAAATCTCTAATGTGCGGAGCCATCAATGCAACAAGTTTCTTCTGTTGTGCTCTTGGTTCTCCAAATACAACTTCAAAATATTCTCTCGCTTCCATAAATCTAATTCTAGTAGATACATATTCAATCACTAAAGACAAATCTTTCAATAATTCTTTTGAATAACCTTCTTTCTGTGCAATCTCTAAGTATTTGTTAACCAAAGGTTCATTTTCTAAATCAATTCTATCTGCAAAGCCAGCAAGTGCAGGAATTTGGGATATATTTTTTGTTTCATTATTTACAAGTCTAGCTAATTCAACGCATAACATTCCTGCAGAAATAGATGCTCCACTTTCTCCTTCTAAATGAGGATTTACATGTGTAAGAACATGTTCTGTAATAACATCTTTTTCAAAACCATGATGATCAACAACAATAAAATCGGAGCCATGAACCTTTCCCTGTAAAATTCCCATTAAATCTTCCTGTCCAGAACCATTGTCTACAATTACTATTAAAGGCATCTTGTTAGAAAATTTAGCAGCATTTCTCAAGCTTAATGAAGTATCTTTAATAGAATCTTCAAGTTCGTAGAATGGAGCAGCACACGGTGCTCTTGCAAAATATTCCCAAGCAGCTTTGGTGTTTCCTAAATGCTGTTTTTCTATAATCGGTAAAATAGCTCTTTCTAATGCAAAACCTGCAGAATAACCATCTGTGTCATTGTGATGTCTGACTATAATAGGTCTACTTTGAATAACGGCTAATCTGATTTCAGTTGCTGCCTTAATCATCTTCATTCTCAATTTGTCTAGGATTGGACTTTCAGCCAAAAATGGAATTTCCTTAACTTTTGCTCTCTCCTTTTCAATTTTTACAAGTTTTTCTAAAAATTCTTTTTTATCTTTTTCATCTAGTTTCCAAATCTTTTTTACCTCTCCTTCTAGCTCCCCATTATACTCTTCAACTCCAACAACTGCTTTTACTACATCTCCAACATCAACATGTGGATAAGCTCTAACGCCTGCACCATCGAATGCTTTTAGCGATAAAAGTCCAGTTCCATCAGAAGCAGAGAATATTGTCGGCCCCCCAGTCTGAACTACTTTTTCAATAGTTCCAAAAATAGAAAAATTATCTCCTTTATTTGCAACGCTAATATCGCATATGTTTATGTGCGCCGCTTTGTCAATATTATCCGAAAATTCTCTGAAGTCCTTAACAAAGGGTTTGCTCGAATTAGAATTTTTCTTATAATCAAATTTATTATTTTTCATTTCTTGTTCATTAATCAAAGAAAATGACCCTATTAAAACCTTACGGTTTTGAAATTTAGGGAAAAAATTCGCTTACCAACATCTTTAAAAACCCTATTTTTCTCCTATCAGTATGGAAATCAAAGTTCTAAAAGAAGAAAAGAATTTAATTGAAGTTGAGATGGATAATCTTACAGTTGTAGAACTATTAAGAATCTATTGCAACAAAGAAGGCGCAAAAGTAGCGGCTTGGAAAAGAGAACATCCAACGAAGAATCCTATTCTACATGTAGAGGGCGAAAATCCATCTAAGATAATTCAGAAGGCAATTGCTTCCGTCCAAAAAGACTTGGAAAAATATTCTGAAGAATTCAAAAAGATGAAGTAAGTGGAATGTTTATTAATCCTTTTTTACTCCTAAATGAACAATGCTAACTGTAAATCAAATTTCTTTGTTAATCTTGCTGATAATCTGGATAACTATCATTTTTTTCGCTTCTTTAGACTTCCGTAGAAAAAGGAAATTAAAGTTTCACCCACCAATCTCTTTCATTATCCCATGTTATAACGATGAAAAAACAATTGAAAATACTATTCGGAGTATCTATGCTTCCTACAAGAAAGATAAAATAGACTTGATTGTCATAAATGATCATAGCACAGATAATTCCCCAAGTATATTAAAAGATCTTAGAAAAGAGTTTGGTTTTAGGTTAATAAACAATAAGAAAAATTTGGGTAAAGCTAAATCAATCAATACCCATTATAGTCTTGCGAAACATGAGTTACTTTGGGTAGTCGATTCTGATATTGTAGTTAATCAAGAAGCAATAGAATCCATTCTTGCAAGATTCCAAGCAGATCCAAAATTAGCTGCCGCAAATTGTGCCTACAAGATTAAGTATACTGGATGGTGGTCTGTAATGCAACAGATGGAATCTAATATGATGTCTATGATACTCCTATCCCATAATCTACTATCAACTCTTTACATCTGGGGCGGATGTGTTGCCATAAGGAAAGACATATTCCAGAAAGTCGGCGGTTTTTCTGAAACTATGCTAACCGAAGACGCAGACCTAGCCTTCAAAATAAACCAACATAAATTCCATGTTCAACACAGTCTTGCATCAGTAGAAGTTTATGGGGCCGAAGGATTTCGGGAGTGGGTTAAACAAAGAATGCGATGGCTCTCAGGAACAACTCATTGTTATCTAAAATATATCAAAGTATGGATTAAACACCCTCTACACGTAATCTTCTTGTTATTATTTACTGTTCTTAGTATTACATTTATTGCTTCTTTACTGAACGAAGCAATTTTTTTTAATCAAATTTTTGATATGTATGCTCTTTTAAGAGAAACTATGAGCCGGCTAGGTAGCTTAAAAATTCTTGGGTTTTATTCAGGGTTTATTCTTCTTGGATGGATTCTTTCCAAGTTTTATTTTTTAGTTTTTTCAATACCCTATACTATTCCTATGATGGTAAATTATAAACATTGGTACAAAATATTCTATGTGATTCCATTCGTTTTAATCTATTTTCCGATTTTGTCCTTGGTTGCAATTGTAAGCGCCATAAAAGCAATGGTGACTTTTCCATTTATTGAAAACAAAAAAAGAGCTTGGTAATTATTTCTTATTTTTTTCAGAATTTTTTATTATATCTTTCGTGATAGTAAATCCATAATCTTTCATCTGAAGATAACTTTTTATAAAGTAAACTCTAATAAGCTTAAAAAATATCTTCTGAGCCATTGCAAATCTAAATGCGTTCATAAGAAAGTGTTTAATTGCTTTGAACCTGTGCTGGAGAATTGACCCCGATCCTCCATTAATTCCTCCGTGTTCAACAAAGACACTCGCATCCAATATTAATTTATATCCTTTCTTTTTGATTCTCTCATGTAAATCTTGTTCCTCAAAATTACCATATTTGTATCTCACATCTAAATACCTTGCTGATTTTAGCAGGGATCTTCGGTAAATAACACAGAAACCAATAAGTGTTTCAGGAGTATACTTTTTTCCTTGCATCGTATCGTGTAAATTAGCTGCAAATTTTTCAATTCTTTCCAATTCTTCTTGAGAATAGGATTTTAGTCTTGCAAAAAGACTTGTATTCTGAAAAGATGCTGCATAATTTGTGACAGGCCCAACCGCACCTATATTCTTTTCAGAATTTAGAGTCTTACAGAGATTTTTTATTGAATCTTTAGAAAAATAAACATCATCATTTGTCATTAAAATAAATTTTCCTTTTGCCAATTTAAATCCCTCATTATAACTCCCTGCAAACCCTAGGTTTTTTTTGTTTTTCACATATCTAAAATTCCCTAGCTTTAGCTCAAGGTCTTTTGAAAATTTGTTAATTAACTCGTCCGTTTCCTTAGAAAGAGGAGACTTATCATCAATTAATATTAATTCTATCTTTTTGGAGGCGTTATTTAGTATACTTGGGATAAAGATTTTTTCGATAATTTCCAATGTGTGCGGGTTTTTATTATACATCGAAGCAACGATTGAAGTGTCCACCATATTAAATAAAGAAGAAGGGTATTTTTAAAGATTTATATATGACTTTTCCTTTTTTTCCATCCAGCGCATAAATAGATAATATGCTCCGACTAGTAGCACCACCAATCCAAAAAAGATAAACTGTAAAGCTTTAAAGTGTGTTGTTACATAACTATAAGCACTACCTGAGTAAAAACCAGCTGCAAAAAAGAAGAGGGAGTAAACCGCTGAGATTGTAACCGATAATAAGGCAAACTTCTTGAAAGGTAAAACCATTCCAGAAAGAGTAAGGCCTATTGGGGGAAGGGGCGGAACAATCTTAATAATTATCAACATTTTACCAGCATGTAAACGCAATTGCTTAATTATACGATCAATTTTTTCCTGCGAAAACCCTCTTTTTTTTATTAAATAGGAATAAATTACTTTCTTTCGCATGCTTCTCCCGATCGCGTAATAAACAAAATCTGGAAGAAAGTTTCCTGCTGCCGAAATTAAAAAAATATACAAAGGGTTGAAATATCCAAGTGATGACAAAAATGCCGCAAGGTAAGTAACTATTGGGCCCTCTAAGAACATAAGGAGAAATAGAAAAAAGTATCCATAACTCTGTACGAGCATAAGTAGGCTATTGAAGTCCATTTCAGATATTCGCTAATACAGTTAATAAATCTTGCTCAAAATTTAAATAATGGATGAATGGATTTTGTTGGAGAAGATTAAAAAATATATCCTTTCATATAACAATCCTTATAATATGGTTAAACGCGAGAGTTTTATGGTTGAACAAAAAATCTCTGCAGGAAGTTATGAACTGAATAAATTTCTATTCGGGGGTTATGAAACAGATATTATTACTACAATTTACGGTCCCGGAGGAAGCGGGAAGACGAATTTATGTTTGCTAGTTGCCGTTTCTCAAGCTAAAAAAGGAAATAAAGTTATCTATGTAGATACTGAGGGAGGATTTTCTTCAGATAGGGTTTTTCAATTGCTAGACAACAAAGATGAACTTTTAGATGAAACTCTAAAAAATATTATGATCCTAAAGCCAACTTCATTTGAAGAACAAGAAGAAGCATTTGAACAACTTTTAAAATTTGTAAAAAGTGGGGGAATTTCTTTAATTATTATTGACAGTATTGCGATGCTTTATCGTTTGGAACTAGGTGATGCAATTAAAACAGAAGATGGTGAAAACATAAGAGAAGTAAATAGTAAACTAGCAAATCAACTAAGAATTTTAACTGAAATTTCACGAAAGCAAAATATTCCGGTAATCGTTACAAATCAGGTATACTCCCGATTCGTAAAAGGCGAGAATGAGCAAAAAGAACAGCAGGTTTCAATGGTTGGTGGAGACTTATTAAAATATTGGTCAAAATGTATAATGGAAGTTCAAAATTATCGTGGAAGAAGAATTCTAAAATTAAGAAAGCATCGTTCTCTTCCAGAAAAAGAATTAGAGTTCGAAATAGTTAATTTAGGTATAAGAAAACGTGGCTGGATCTAAATAGTATATTACAATATATACTTTAGAGAATATACTTATTTTAGAGAAGGAAACTATTTTTAAAGTGGAAATAGTAAAAAGAATAAATACGGAAGAAGGAACTAGTTTTAATATTCTAGCGTCACACCTTCCGGAGATTAAAATCTGAATAAAGAAGAATTGACTAGTTTTGTCGTAACTTCAAAATTAAGACAAATAAGAACATTTATAAATCTTCTTTTATTTGCGATTATAATTACAAAATGGTAGAAGTTACAGAAGTTGCAGGAACAAAGATTGCTGAGTATGGTTCTGTTCAAGAATTTACGAAAGCACTTAAACTAGCAAAACCGAGAAGAATTCATACTTTTTATTCTGGGGGGGTGGTTTTATTTGGTAATCCCTCGTGGCAAGCATCTTTTGTTGATTCCAATAATATCGCTCATGGATTTATTGTTTATGGTGATGAATCTAAAGAAATTAAGAAAGCACAAGCACCAATTTATGGCTGGCTTGCTGAATCAAAATTAAAGGAAGTAGACGGTATGATAACTGTCTCCAAAAGGAATGGAGACATATACAATGTTTTTCGAACAGATTCCCCTTCACAGGAAGAACGAGTTGCACATTCATATACTGATTGGATTGCGGCAGTCAAAGAATTGCCAAGGGACGGAACGCTAATTCAATATCTTCCTGATGGATCTTCAATTGTCTTAGACGCGACCCACGGGAAGAATCATTTGGTAACTATGATTGAAAAAACTGCAGGCAGATCTCTTGAAGAGGCTTTAGCAAAAATTAATTCTGTTTCATCTGGGGAAGTGGAAATTATTAGTGGTAAGGGTTATCAGACGCGAGACAATACGTCCTTTGTTAATTGGTTCTTAGATTTAAAGGAATAGTGTCAAGAATGGAATTAAAACCGCACACTGCAGTCTGGGAATACACGCTAGCATGTGATTCTAAATGTATCCACTGTGGTTCTAATGCTATAAATCCTAGAAAAGACGAACTAACAACAGCAGAATCTTTAGATCTTGTTTCGCAACTATCTAATCTTGGATTTGGACTTGTTGTTCTTTCTGGCGGAGAGCCTACACTACGTTCTGATTGGCCACTTATCGGAAAAGAAATACAAAAAAAAGGAATGCAGCTAGGCATAATCAGTAACTCTCTTGCATGGGACAACCGAACGATAGACACTTTGGTAGAAATAAATCCTTATTCAATTGGCTTTAGTGTAGATGGGGAAAAAGAAACTCACGATTATCTAAGAGGAGTAGCCGGGTCACACAAGAAAGTTTTTGATTCAATTAGATATCTAAAAAATGAACAACAGACAGTATGCGCAATTACAACTGTAAATAAATTAAATCTTCCAGAGTTAGTAAAAATGAGAGACCGAATGTATGTTTTCGGAGTGGATGCTTGGCAGATTCAAATGGCTTCTCCAATGGGCAGAATGGCAAAAAGAAAAGATTTAGTTCTAGATGATAACGAATATCATTCTCTTGCAAGTTTCATTGCAGAAACTAAAGAAGTAATTCCTTGGATAAATGTTGCTGCTGCCGATTGTATCGGCTATTACGGGGTGCTTGAAGGTAAATTGCGAGACACTCCTTGGGAAGGTTGTAGTGCAGGAATCTACGGAATTGGTATTTCATCAAATGGAAATATTCTTGGCTGTCTATCGTTACAATCCGCCGAAAACATTGAGGGAAATATCCGCGAAAAATCCTTAGCAGAAATTTGGAACAATCCTTGCGGATTTTCTTACAACCGAAAATTTACTATCGAAGATTTAAAAGGTAAATGTGTTGGATGTGACTACGGAGAAAAATGTAAGGGTGGATGCCAAAGTCAATCTGTGTCTTTTTTTGGTGAGTTCCATAACGCTCCTCGTTGCAATTTTAGATACGAAAAAGAACTAGCTCCTTCACAACAATAATCCTTTTAAATTAAAATAAACCTAAAAAAATATGGCAGAAATAGAACAAAGAAATTTAATCAGCACGATAGAAGAATGTTTGAAAGAACATGCGGTAACACTTACCGATGGTCGTTATAATGAGACTTTCTATTTAATTGAATCCTTCATGCAAGGAAGTGGAGCAAAAGATTTCCAAGATACATATCCTCATGCTACCAAATTTCAACTAGACTTGGCCCAAAAGGTATTCGGAACTGATGCTAGGCAAACATATGGGGTTTTAATTGGCACAGGTTTAGACTACCGATTCGCATTCAATAGAAAATTTGCAGATTTAAATGAGGACAGAAATAAGTTAGTTTTTTCCAAACCAGAAGAAGTTCTTTGTGATGCGTTAGATCTTCCAGCAAGCGAGGGAGATGATGCTAGTGATTATATAGAAATTAATCCATCAAGTAGTTCCGGGGGCAGTTTTAGATATTCTTTAAAAGGAAAGAAAGAAGCTGATGCAACTGGAAAAATAAGGTTTAGAAAAGCTTCTATGTTAGATCGGGTTGCACAAAGCATTTCACAAAATCAAGTAACTCTCTCTGATTTGGGAAGAGACTTTTATTTAATGGATGTTAGTTACCAAACTCCTCTATTGTCTGATTTTTTAAGAACATACGAAGGAGAATTAGATCCATTCAAAGTGCAGCTTGCTGAAAAAGCATTCGGAAACGTAAGTAGAAAAACAAAAAATAATTATAGTGTATTGATTAGCCCAGAGTTAGAGATGCAATTTGCATATAACACTTTATTTGCCAAACACGATCCAAAAACTAACAAATTGGTTTTTAAATCTGCAGAAGACGTACTGCTTGCATCGCAACTACCAGTTTTCCCCAAGCCAGTAATGATAACTATTCCAAGACCATCCTCCGGCGGGGCTATAAGATATTCACTTGTAGGAAAGAAATAGTTTAGAATATATTTTTATGAGTGATAGTCTTTTCTTGCTTCAGTAATACAATCCATCGCGGTCGGCCTAACAAGTTCTAATTTGCTTATCCTATCATAACTTAGTGTATAGACCTTTGCGTAAACCATAGCAAGGATATCATTTGTAGGCGTTCTAATATCAAACTGGTCGTCTGTAAATGATTCAACTTTTCCCTTAACTTTTCCATATTTATCATGTTGAACAAGGACTACTCTTTCTTTGACTTTTTCAATAACTTTTCTTCTAGACTCAATACTTTCACAGAGTTTAATCTCAAGTGTTTCCATATAATCTCCTGCCTAGGGGTATTTATAAGAATTATTGTTCTCTACTTTTTATAATTTAAACTTAGGGTAATGGAGTACTTAGAATTTTCTGTCTTCTTGCTTCATATTCTGAACCTGTATAAATTCTGCCCATAGCAATTCGGGTATTATCGACTAAATATCTCCCATAGTGCGATAAGTATTGCATCACTTCTTTTGTTCTTTCAGTAATTCTAATTGCTGGCCAATCTTTAAAGATTACTTCATTCCATTCTTCAAGTCTGCTCATTTTGTTCTTCTCCTGCGTCCTTCTGCTCTTCTTTCGGTTTTTCCTCTTCAGTTTCTTCTTCCTTTCCCAGCCCATCTTCTCCAGGTTTTGCATCAGATTCTTTACTCTTCAAATATTCTTCACGTTTCTTTGCCCAAGCTTCATTTGTTTTACATTTTGGATTAAAACAGAATTTCCAAGGTCTTTTTCCTCTCTTTAAAGCTAACATCATGGGGAAACCACACTCTTGACAAGGCTCGCACTCTTCCGAATCCTGCATTTCGCCATCGACCATTTTCTCTACCTTTCTCTTAGCAGGCTTCATCATTCCAGTAGGAGGTAATGAAAATATTGTTTTGCAATCGGGATATGCGTTACAAGAAATAAATGATTTTTTAGTTTTTCTAGAAAACATAATTCTCAGTTTTCCTTTATGACAAACAGGACATTCAGTTAAAGTGTTTTCTTCTCTTTGCTGTTTGTAAACTTCTGCATTTGCTTCTGCCAATGAGTTTCCAATCTTATCTAAATTATCTAAGATTCCCTTTGCTATTTTTCTAATGGAAACTTTAGCAACTTCCATAACTTTTTCTTCTTTCTTTGGCCAGTCAGATTTAGATTCTGAAATTCCGCCCATTTCTTTTTCTATTTCCCTAGTTAGTTCTTCATCAATAATAGTGGGGGAATATTTTTGTAAGGTCTCAATAATCTTTTTACCCAGCTGAGTCAGTTCAATACTTTTTTCTCTAATATACCCTCTGTCATAAAGTGTTTCAACAATATTTGAACGGGTGGCTTTAGTTCCCAAATCTCTTCTTTCAAGTTCCTTTACTAGTGAAGCAGCAGAATACCTTTGTGGGGGTTTAGTCATTTTTTCTTCAGTTCTAATTTCCTCGACGCTAACTTCTCCATTCATGATAGGAATTTCTTCTTCTTTGTATGAGTTTGGATAAACGTGCATCCAATTCTTTTCGATAATTTTCATTCCCTTAGCATTAAAGTCAAGCCCATTTACACTTACTACTACTTTTGTATTATCTGTAATTGCAGCAGCGCAGAAACAAGAGATAAATCTTTTAACAATCAAATCATAAAGTTTCTTTTCAGTTTCGTTCATTTCTTTAGATTCTCCAGTAGGATAAATTGCTGGGTGCGCAGGATCTGTTTTCAATCCAGCAGTTGGTTTTTTGTTAATTGCGTATTTTCCAAGTGTCGTATATTTTTTTAGTTTGTTTAAAATCTTCTCATAGCCAATTCCTTCTGGATATTGTTGAGAAGAAGTTCTAGGATAGGAAATTACTCCGTCAAGATAAAGTGCCTGTGCTGTGCTTAAAGTTTGCGAAGGTGTTAATCCTATATACCTATATGCTTCTGTTTGCAAAGTTGTTAAATCAAAAGGAATCGGTGCTGCAATTTCTTCTTGTTTAATTTCTGTTTTAGCATTTCCCTTCTGTCCTTTTAAATATTTAAATCTCGCAAGTTCTGTTTCACTAGTCAAATCTTTTGGAAATTTAACTTCTAATCTTTGTTTATTCAAATCTCTAACCTTCAAAAAAACTTGCCAATATGGCTCGGGTTTGAAAGCATCAATCGTCATTTCTTTTTCATAAATAATATTTAACGCTGGGCCCTGAACTCTACCAATGGATAAAATTCTGAACTGTCCGGTTTTAGAAATTGCTCTCATCAGCCCTCTAGATAAGTTAATACCATAAAACCAATCCAAGAAATGTCTTGTTTCACCAGCGTAAGCTTCTCCCCAGTTAATTGTTGGTTGTAAATTATTCCAAGACTCTTGCAGTTCATCTTTTGTTAAAGAGGAAAATTTCATTCTTCTAGCATCGGGTCGTTTACAAATAAATCGAACTACGTTCCACCCAATAACTTCTCCTTCCGTGTCATAATCTGTTGCAACAATAATTTCATTAGAGTCTCTTGATAAATCCTTTAAAACATCATAATACTTTTTAGTATATGCTCCGCCTTTGGTTTCGTAATTAGGTTGCCAAGAAACATCAAAACTAGGAAATTCTCCTCGGACAGTGTTCTGCTTTATTCCAAATAAATGACCTACTGCACAACCAACTAAAAAACTTTTTCCATCTTTATTAAATTGGTAATATGCAACGCCGTTTTTGTCTTTTATTTTTTGGTCAGTCCCATCAGAAAGTGCTGCCGCAATTTTTTCGGCAGCTTGAGGTTTTTCACAAACAATAAGAATATTATTTCCGTAACCTGCTTTCTTTTCTTTAGCCGAAGGTATGCTTGAAGCTGGTTTTGAAACTGTTTTAGATTTAGTAGTCTTCTTTGTTTTTGTTGTGGAAACCTCGCCAGATTTCACTGTTTTCTTCTTTGGTGGCATAGAATAGTACTTTTTTGAGCTTTTTTATAGTTTGTGGAAGGGAGCTATTAAATAGAAACAAAAAACTAAGAAGAATAGACAACTCTCGACCAATCAAACGGTCTTAAAAAATCTGTTCCCACCGACTCCGGTAAACATATGGGGAGATTTTCTTTGATTGCAAATCTACAAATTTCATCAGCAACTATTGCTCTTGCTCTTATGTTTGATACTTGCATTTTTTTCTTTCTGTAAGCATGAAGCATCACAGTCATATTGTAATCTCTTCTTTGTCTTACAAGATGGGCTGTCTCTTCTTTATCTCCTCCGGGCGGCAAAGCAATGCGGCCACCATTGAGATAATTAAAAACTTGTAAAATAACCGTTCCTGGAAGATATGCGAATCGATATGTTTGTCTCCCCTGTCCTTCATAATGTGCAAAGATTTTATAATTTTTGGATTTTTTAAAATGATTAATTACCTTTTCAAAATCTGAATTCAGAAATATTGGGTAATTATCGGAAATACCAAGTTCTTTATTGAGGAGTTCATCAGGGCTTGTTCTAATTTTTTCTAAATATTTTTCAAGTTCCATCTTAGTTATTCTCAGAAATAGCCCTGAGGTGCAACGCCTCTTAACTGATTAAGATATATACTGCTTTAAAAATCTTTACTTATTCTTATAACTTAGAAATAATTCTTATCGGTATCCTTCTGGCCCCCGAGTTCCTTCGGATAATTTTTTGATAGTCAATTTGTCCTTATGTAAATAATCAATTAATTTATCTGTCGCTCCAAACATACAGTCTACAAATTTAGGTTCACTAACTGTATTTACTTGTTTATTTTGTATGCCCATACCTCTTATAGCGAAAGGATCGCCCTTGCCATTTTCAACTCCTAAGAAAATAACTTCGCCCCTCCCCACTCCTTCGGGAGAATAAGTCATCATAGATTCAAGTGGATGTATTCCTGACTTAATAATATTTGGAGCAGTTGCGGCCATAAGTACTGTTTTTTGTGCTTCGGGGTGCATTACTTTTACGATTAGAGTTCCTTCTAGTAGCTTAACTTCAATCGGATTATCTTCTTCTAGTGCGAGTTGAATACCGCTGGTTAAATCTTTTTCAGAAAAACCTCTATATCCTACTAACTGTATAATTTCAGTCCTATACTTTTTAACTCTCTCTGCTATTTCTAGGTCGTAACTGCTCATTCAGAAATGAGGTTTTCTATCTTTTTAAACATTTCTGCGTGTAACTACTATTAAAAGGCAGCAAAAGAAAAGGTTTAAATTAGTACTAGGGAAAATCTCTAGATACATTATTCCGATTGGCTTATTGAATTATATCTCGAAAAAAGGATATTCAAATCACCAATTAATTCATTCACAACTCTCCTTAGTTTGGTTCCTTCTTTGATTGGGATAACGGCGGGATGTCCTCTTTGAGTACTATCAAGTTTTATTTCAAATCTTAATCCTTGCAACTCTCCTAGATTTGTATCAATCAATGGTTTCCAAGGATCTATCGAAGTACTAGGATATCTTTCAACAATTTGAGTTATACCGGAGATACACTCCCCAGTATATGTAGAAGGTCTAAAAGCTAATCCTAAATAACCATCAAAATAAAAACCATGGCCTTCAATAGGTAATTGCAGCAATCTTTCATTTCTGTGACCTACTCTCTGAAAAATATCCTCCCTTGTAAGGAAATGACCTGAACAAGAAGACCAGCTGTATAAGAATGGAAGGGCATTAAGATTTGATATTAAATCCCTCATTTCTGAATCAACTTTTCCATCATTAGGGAAATCCCCTCCTTTAGCCAATATTCCATTTACTCGTGCCTTTTCTCTTTCAAATTCTTTATTATATTCTGCTATATCATCTAACATGACAATAGTGGATAATCCTCATTTATAAATATTCCTTTATGTAACTACTCTTAAAAGGCAGCAAAAGAAAAGGTTTAAATATACTTAAAATCTAATTAAATCATGAGCGTAGCAAAAACACTTGATACCATATTGAACTTTATTCCTAGTTTACCTATGAAACTACTTGATGCCTCCTCCCTTGGGCCTGAAGGATTAGCTTTACTTCCTCTTGCACTTTTAGGTTATGTCGGTGGTTGGGTCGGACAGGGCGTAGCAACAGGATATGCAATGTATCAATGTGGTGCAACTGTCGGGCAATCCGTAGCAGGTGGTGTTGTCGGAGCAAGGGCAGGGCCCGTAGCAAAAGTAGCTAGAATTTATTCTCGAAATTAATTAAAAGTAAAACAGATTAAAAATGTTAATTCAAAAATTCATCCTTCTCTGAGATAAGAATAAACAAGATTTTTAAACTAGTAAAATATAAATCTATATGTCAAAAGAAGTGTTTGAAGAAATAAAGAAAATTTCTGGTCTATTAAATAAAAATAAATTGGGCATTTTCCCTTGTAAAAACAGTTACATGATTATAGGTTCTTCAATTGGAAGTTCAGACAAAAAAATAAGAGTTCTTAAGGAAAAGAAAATAGTTAAACCGCTAGTTAGAGTAATATTGGATCTTTCCGAAGATAAAAAGATATTCGATTACTATCGCTCATTACCGCAAAATAAAAAGGACTTAGTGGATGTCTTTAGATATTCGGACTTAATTTTTGCAAGCGTAGAAAAAAAGATAGGGTTCACATTTGCTTCAAATCCTTACGAAAGATATTTATTGAAATTATTAAAAAATTCAATTTATGCTTCAAGTGCAAACATTTCTGGAGAACCTACCCAGTTTTCCGTTAAAAAATTATCTTCTAAAATAAAAAAATCTTCTGACTTTATCTTAGATGTAGGAGATTTACCTCCGAGGGGAGACTTTGCTGTTTTGAATTTGGATAATCTAACTTGGCTGAGGGAGGGGGCATCCACTAAAACTATTAATAGCTATTTAGGAAAGAATAATTTATGAAACCTGAAAAATCATATATGGAAACACATTATAATACTGGTGTAGACAAGTCGAGATATGCAAGATTGTATACTCGCTATATACATAAGAAATATTTCAAGAAAAGTGGAAAGATTTTGGATATGGGTTGTAACAATGGTATTTATCTAGATGGATTCAAACAACTAGGATATGATTGTTATGGGACTGATGTTGGAAAGGATCAAATTCAGAAATGTTTTGCCAAAGGGCATAAAATCAAGTTTTTTGACGCAGAAAAAGATGATCTGCCATTTCCCGATGAAACCTTCGATTTTATTTTTTGTAAATCTATGATTGAACATATAAGCTTAAACCGTATTTTTTACCTTCTAAAAGAATTTAAAAGAGTCTTAAAGAAGAATGGAAAATTATTTATCTTAACAGACGAGTGGAAAAGATGTTATAAAACATTTTATGATGATGCTACCCATATTACTCCAATAACTATAAAAAGGCTAACTCATTTACTAGAGATGACAGGACTAAAAGAGGAAGGTAGTAGACATCATCATAACATTCAATTTTTTTGGAAATTTTTTCCAATTGCATTTAACATATCTCGTCCCTTTCCTGATCAAATAGAATCGGTATCATTAAAAGTAGTATAATGGAAAACAAAAAAAATAAAGAGGAGTGGGTAGTTGGTGGAAAGAACGTAGATGAAGACCCACACTTTTCATATTTTTATCTATCAAAAACTGCGAATGATCCTTCTAGACTAGCAGATTATGAAGAAGCCTTTGCGGTATACACCAAATTTAATGAAACTTATTACGTGAGAAAAGATAAATGCAATGAGATTTCTAGAAAACTTCTGGAGAAAATAAGAAAAGATAAACAGTTTATGCCCAAAATAAATGCCCAAATTATTTCCAGTTGCGATAAAATAAAGGCATTTGCATATAAAAATCTAGATTTTATTAATAATCCTAAAAAGTATTCTTTAGCCCATGTATTCAAACTGTATAAAGAGCATAATAGGTTAACCACTATTCTTTATACCTACTCAAGAGTACCTCAAGCATTAGACCGTGGGACTAGCCATTTTACAACTTATTTATTGAACTATTTAAAAGAGAAAGATCCAAAAAATTACATGTCTTATTTTCATGTTTTGACAACCCCTGAAGCACCCACAGAAGTACTTCGAGCAGATTTTGATGAGGACAAAATAATAAGGGCCATCAAAAAAGCCAATTTAAAGTTAGATTTAGAGGACACGGATGAGTCAAAGTGGTTTTTGCTAATGCCTCCTAAAATTTATGATAATATTCAAGATTTTCTAAAGAAATGGGGGCATTTTGACTACCACGGTTATGGG